>CAWUXF010000001.1:0-35398 GCA_963926325.1 uncultured Luminiphilus sp.
TCCCTGTCATTGATCGGCGCTATTGGGGCGGCGCTCACGGTGGGAATTCGGCGCGGTGCTTTGCTGCTCTCGCTGCTTATTATCCCGCTCTATGTACCTGTGTTGGTGTTTGGTGTCAGCGCAGTGGCTGAGGCCGCCAATGGTGGTGATCCTGGGCGGTGGCTAGCACTATTGGGCGCATTTGCGGCAGCCGGCGTGGTATTGGCCCCGCTGGCAATCGCGGCTAGCCTGAGGATATCGCTAGATAGCTAGCGGTTTATTCGTCGTTGTAATGGGTGAATGTCTATTCAACGACGCAAATGGAATTAACTGAATTATGTGGCAAGTCATACATAAAATGGGTTCTCCGCCTTGGTTCTATCGCTTCGCAGGAAGCGTATTGCGCTGGGCGCTGCCGCTGGTTTTGCTGCTGTTGATTGTCGGTGGCGTTTGGGGCCTGTTGTTTGCGCCGCCAGATTTCCGTCAAGGCAACAGCTATCGGATTATTTATATCCATGTTCCCGCCTCGGTCGTTGCCCTTGCAGGCTATTACGTAATGGCTTTTGCCGGCGCGGTGAGTCTTATCTGGAAGGTAAAGATGGCTGATACGGCCATGCGTGCAGTGGCGCCGATTGGTGCAGCGCTTACTTTTATTGGCTTGGCCACTGGCGCCGTTTGGGGCAAGCCGACCTGGGGCACGTGGTGGGTGTGGGATGCACGTATTACCTCAATGCTGATTCTGTTTTTTCTTTATGTCGGCATCATGGCTTTGTTTGACGCTTATGAAAATAAGGCCGCAGCCGCTAAGGCCTGTGCGGTACTAAGCTTGGTGGGTATGGTGAATATCCCCATCATCTACAAATCGGTTGATTGGTGGTACAGCTTGCACCAGCCCGCATCGATAAAGTTCAGTGGTAGCTCGGCGATCGACCCCAGTATGCTGTACCCACTGCTAGTTATGATTGTTGCTTTTTACGGGCTGTTTGCCTGCTGTGTTCTGCTCAATATGCGCGCAGAGCTGCTCGACTCCCACCGCCGAGCGAATTGGCTGCAACGGGAAATTCTGGAGCGTGAGGGATGACTTTTGAAACATGGCAAGCGGCTTGGTATATGGGCGGGCATGGCGCGTATGTTTGGGGTGCCTATGGCTTAACCGCATTGGTGTTAGCCACGTTAGTTTGGCTGCCGATCGCCCGCGCACGACGGGCACGACGGCAAATTTTGGCAGAGGCGCGTCGCTTTCAAAGCACGCAGGTAGCAGTATCACCAGAGGTAGCGGATGCATCCTAAACGTAAGCAACGGCTAATCATTACGCTGTCCATCATCATCTTATCGAGTGCCGCGATCGGTTTAGTGGCTTACGCGCTGCGTGGCAATATCAATCTTTTTTACCCGCCAGTCGATGTTGTCGCGGGCAAAGCACCTATTGACCGACCCATTCGCGTCGGGGGCATGGTTGTCGCCGGTAGTGTGCAGCGCAGTAGCACCGACCTCACTACCCGATTCGATGTCACTGACTACGCGGAAACTGTAACGGTGTCGTATACCGGTATTCTCCCAGATTTGTTTGCCGAGGGTGAGGGTATTGTCGCTACGGGTGTGCTCAACAATGCGGGACTCTTTGAGGCCAGTGAAGTGCTCGCAAAGCACGATGAGACTTACATGCCGCCAGAAGTCGCCGCAGCCCTTAAGGGACGAACGGGTCCGATGGTGCAGCCGGCTGTTGCGGGGGAGGGTTCATGACGCCAGAACTGGGACATCTAGCGCTTATTATCGCTTTTGTATTAGCTATTTTATTAGCAATCGTACCTATGTGGGGTGCTTGGCGCCAAGACGTAGCTGCCATGAATTTGGCGCCATCGCTCACTTTGGGCGTTATGGTCTTTGTGTCGATTGCCTTTGCGCTGCTCGCCCAGAGTTTTTTGACCGATGATTTCTCGGTCAAAGTCGTTGCTAATAACTCAAATTCACTACTACCACCGAGGTTTAAATTTTCAGCACTTTGGGGGAATCACGAGGGCTCATTACTGCTCTGGTCGCTAATCCTTTCGTGCTGGATGACGGCAGTTGCCTTCTTCAGTCGGGGTTTGCCACTGACCGTATTAGCACGGGTACTTTCGGTCATGGGAATGATCGCCGTTGGCTTCATGGCTTTTTCATTATTCACCTCCAATCCCTTTGAGCGATTATTACCGGGTATACCTGCTGATGGCCGTGATCTGAATCCGCTACTCCAAGATTTCGGCCTCATTATTCACCCACCGATCCTGTACATGGGCTACGTTGGCTTATCTGTACCCTTTGCATTCGCTATTGCCGCACTGCTTGGCGGTCGACTTGACGCGGCTTGGGCGCGCTGGTCGCGTCCTTGGACCAACGTTGCTTGGGGGTTTTTGACCATCGGTATCATGTTGGGTAGCTGGTGGGCTTATTACGAGCTTGGCTGGGGCGGCTGGTGGTTTTGGGATCCGGTCGAAAATGCATCTTTTATGCCTTGGCTGGTGGGCACCGCATTGGTCCATTCGCTGGCGGTAACCGAAAAGCGTGGTCTGTTCAGATCCTGGACGGTGCTCCTCGCAATTATCGCATTCTCGCTGTCATTGCTCGGTACGTTTTTGGTGCGATCAGGGGTTTTGACCTCGGTTCACGCGTTTGCTAGCGACCCCGAGCGAGGCCTTTTCATCTTGGTATTTCTCGTTCTTGTGGTCGGTGGCTCGCTCACGTTATATGCGCTGCGTGCCCCTACGGTGGCGAGCCGGGTGAGTTATCGTGCGGTATCTCGTGAAGCGCTGTTGCTGGTCAATAACCTAGTGTTTGCGGTGGCGTCTATTACTGTGTTGCTGGGGACATTGTTCCCGTTGCTGATGGATGCGCTCGGTGCGGGTAAGTATTCGGTTGGGCCACCTTATTTTAATGCGGTATTTGTCCCGCTGATGGCATTGCTGATGCCCTTTATGGGCATTGGTCCTATAGCGCGCTGGAAGCGTGATGAGCCCAATCGCTGGCTTCGTGAGTTGTTGTTGCCGGGTTTGGTGGTCGTCAGTGCAGCGCTTGTGTTGCCGTTTCTCCAAGGCGAATTTAACATTTGGATAGCACTGGCTGTATTGCTGTCCGGTTGGCTATTAGCGGGTTTATACCGCGATCTGATCGGCCGGATCCGAACAGCGCGCGGGCTCGGTGCGAAATTTGCACGCTTAAGCCCCAGTTACGTCGGCATGTTAATGGCCCATATAGGCTTTGCTATAACGGTCATGGGTGCGGTGGTGATTACCCAAAACAACGTCGAAAAAGACCTCAAGATGTCGGTGGGTGATGCGCAGCTTATCTCAGGCTATCGCTTTGTATTCGATTCGTTAGAGCGGGCCGATGGCCCTAACTATCGGGCCGATCGTGCAGTATTTAGTGTTTGGCAGGATGGTCAGCTGGTCGCCAAATTACGACCTGAGAAACGCCGTTATCTAGCCAGTGGTCAGATTATGACCGAGGCGGCTATTGACCCGGGTTTATTCCGTGATTTGTTTATTGCTATGGGCGAGCCAGTTGGCGATGGCGCATGGGCTATCCGTTTGCAATATAAGCCCTTTATTCGCTGGATTTGGGGCGGTGCGCTCATCATTGGCTTGGGTGGATTTATAACCGCCTTAGACCGCCGGTATCGGGTGCAGAAACGGGTGACCTCAACTGCGGGGAAGGGCGTGTATGCATCGCAATAAGCTGTTCTTGCCGCTGGTGCTCTTCGGCGGTTTGGTCGTGCTGCTTTTTCGAGGGTTGTCACTCGACCCGACTGAGCTACCTTCGGCCTTGATTGACGCCCCTGTGCCCGCCTTTGAGCTACCCGATCTCTCTACTGGCATGATGGTGTCCGAAGCTATTTTTACCGGTGAGCCCGCACTGCTAAACGTGTGGGCGACGTGGTGCTATTCATGCCGAATCGAACACCCGTACTTGCTGCAGCTCGCGGCGGCGGGCGTGAAGATTATTGGCTTAAATTACAAGGATGAACCGGACAGTGCGCGGCCGTGGTTGACGGATTTAGGCGACCCTTATCGACTAAATATTAGCGACACAGAGGGCACGCTAGGGCTGGATTTAGGTGTTTATGGCGCCCCTGAAACGTTCGTCATAAGCACCGATGGACGTGTTTTGTATCGCCATGTAGGCGTGGTTGATGAGTCGGTTTGGCTTGCGCAGCTGAATACGTTTTTTCCGGCGGTGACCATGCTGCCGGGCACATCGGATGATCTGCGGTGAACGGTAAAAGCCTGATTGTGACGCTGCTGCTGCTCGCCTCGATGACGGCGAGCGCTGTCATCGAGACCTACGTGTTCAGCGAGCCCGGACTTGAGCGCCGTTATCGTCAACTCAGCCAAGAGCTCCGCTGCCCGAAGTGTCAAAACCAAAATATCGCAGATTCCAATGCGCCCATTTCACGTGATTTGCGCAGCTTGCTCCATCGGCAGCTGGAGACGGGTGCGTCGGACGAAGAAATTTTGACCTTCATGGTTGCCCGCTACGGTGAGTTTGTCCGCTATAGCCCAGCCGTCAATAAAAAAACTGCGCTGCTGTGGTATGCCCCAGGTATTTTGATTGCCTTTGGCATGTTGGGACTTTTCTGGCATCTGCGTGGCCGCAATCGGTATCCAGCGCCGGCGGGTATGTCCGAGCAAGAGCGGGTACTTCTTGCGGAACGTTTACAGGATCATAACGAGTGAATACAGAATGGCTAATGTTTGGCGCGCTGTTTCTCCTGCTTGCGATCTGGTTTGTCGTGGCCTTGCCTCAGCTATGGCAACGGGGCGTTGAGGGCGAGTCAGTTATAGACTGGCTTAATATCAGACAGCATGAACTTGCCAGTGAACCAGAAGATTTACTCGAGGAAGCCAAACTTCGAGTTGTCGAAGAGCTCGGTCCAGCGCCTGATACTCGCGTGATGTCGCTGTCTAAGGCGCCGAAATTCCGAGCTTGGTCTTTGTTACTCGGCACTGTGTTGGCGAGTGCCTGGCTTTATAGCCAGCTTGGTGCGCAAGACGATGTAGATATCAGTGAGCGTTTGGCGAGTCTAGAGAATGCCACACCGGCCGAAATACAATCTTTAGTTGATGCAATTGCATTACGCGTTGTCTCACGGCCTGAAAACGTAGACTACCTGTCGCTGTTGGGTGAGTACTACACAGGTAGTGAACAGTTGGATAAGGCACTGGCGATGTACGAACAGCTGCTGGTGTTAATGCCGGAAAACCCCGATGTGTTAGCCCGTGCGGCACAGTCTGAGTTCCTGGCTAACGGTCGCAAGCTTTCAGCGCGTGCCGCGGGACGTGCGGAGGCGGCGTTGGCGGCGGTACCTAATCAGCGCGCAGCCTTGGGCACCTTAGGCATGGCCGCCTTTGAAGCCGAAAATTATGACGATGCGGTGCGCTACTGGGAACGGTTAGCGCAGCTAGAGCTGCCGGGCTCTAGCGATCGCGTGATGATTGATAAAGTGCTTGCGACTGCTAAAGCGCGAGCGGGAATAACCGAAGCAGCATCGACAGAGTCCGCCGAGGATACGCCCCAGCTTACGTCTGACTTAGGTATTAATATTTCGATTTCTGCCGTCGCTGATCCAGATATGGCGCCCTCGACGGTGATTTTTGTCTTGGCGCGTCCCGCGGGCAGTACACAGCGAATGCCTGTGGCCGTCCAGCGACTTACCGTGGCGGATCTGCCGTCGATCGTTCGGCTGGATGATCTCAGCTCCATGGCAGGTCAAAAGGTGTCGGTATTACCAGCGCTGGACATCGAGGTTCAGCTTTCACCCTCTGGGCAGCCCGGCCTAGATAATGCGACTTGGGTAGCCCGGGCAAATAATATTGCGCCCTCAGCAAATGGCACCATAGTGCTTTCATTAACGCCTGCGGTGCGCTGATCGAAGATCGCTTGGACGGTGAATTTAGACGCTGATCTGAAGATTCTACTAATGCCAGACGCTACATAGTGTTGTTTTGAAAAAATGGATACACTAGCTGTTGATATTTGTAGCTCGTCTTGTCAGATGCGCGCTAAAATCGCGTTATTGGCTCAGTAATCAGGAATGCTATGCGTTTAAAGTCCATAAAATTGGCCGGTTTCAAGTCATTCGTCGACCCAACACAAGTTAATTTCGCGACGAATATGAGCGCGGTAGTTGGCCCTAACGGCTGTGGTAAATCTAACATTATTGATGCTGTGCGCTGGGTCATGGGCGAGAGCTCTGCGAAAACATTGCGCGGCGAATCCATGACCGATGTCATTTTTAATGGCACAACACATCGGCAGCAGGTCGGGCAAGCCTCGATTGAATTGATCTTTGACAATAGCGACCATGGTATCGGTGGTGAATATGCCGCCTACGGCGAAATTTCTGTGCGTCGTATGGTCTCCAGGGATGGCGGCTCCGACTATTTTTTAAACGGCGCTAAATGTCGTCGTCGAGATATCACGGATTTATTTCTTGGTACTGGCCTAGGTCCGCGAAGCTACGCGATCATTGAGCAGGGCATGATTTCACGCCTCATCGAATCACGGCCAGAAGATCTAAGGGTCTTCATAGAAGAAGCTGCTGGTATTTCTAAATACAAGGAGCGCCGTCGAGAAACTGAGAACCGTATGCGCCGCACGGTCGAGAACCTCGATCGACTCACCGATCTTCGTGAGGAACTCGAGCGTAATCTCGCCCATTTACAGCGCCAGGCACAAGCCGCCGGGCGATATGCCGAATTCAAGGAGGAAGAGCGAGAACTAAAGGCGCAGCTGTTGGCGTTACAGTGGCGCGAATTACAACAAAATGACCATCAAGCCGGCAGTGCTATTGGCGAGCTTGAAGTTAAACAGGAAGCGTTGCGCGCTGACTATCAGCGAATTTCTGCGCGAATTGAGGCGCTTCGCGTTGAGTACAGCGATGCAACGGATAGTTTTAACGCGGTCCAGGCAAATTATTACACGGTTGGCGGTGAGGTGACGCGCGTGGAGCAGGCGCTGCGCTTTGAGCAGGAAAAACGTGCAGGTATTAACGAAGACCTTATTCAAACCCGTACCAGCTTGCAGCAGGCACAGGGTCATTTGACGGCAGATCGTGAACGTTTAGAGCAGTGGCAGCACCAGTTGACAGACGTCGAGCCTGAATTGATGAATCATCAGCGCGATGCAGAAGAGGCAAGCGTTACCCTCAGCGGCGCAGAGGAGGGTATGGGGCAATGGCAGAGCGGTTGGGATACTTTTAATCAGCGTGCCGCAGGGCCAAAGCAAACCTCTGAGGTTCAGCAGAGCCGCATCGTATATCTCGAACAGGTTCTTCGCAGGGCACAAGAGCGAATGGCGAAGCTCGATCATGAACGCAGTGGTTTAGAAGAGCGTAATGATCTCGCAGAACTCGATGCGCTCGATGAGAAAATCCAAGAGGCAAGCGATTCCATCGTTGAAAAAGAGGCCGCTTTGGAAGCCTGCCAGCTTGAAATCCAAGGACGCCGTGAGGTAATCGAAACGCTGAGAGGGCGGCAGGATGAAAAACGCTCAAAACTGCAGCAGTTACGCGGGCAGGAGTCGTCACTGTTAGCGCTACAAGACGCCGCTACAGCAGATTCAGAAGCGGCAGCGATGAGCGGCTGGCTATCAGAAAAAGGGCAGAAGACCCTGGGATCACTTTTTGAGGCACTTTCTGTTACTGATGGTTGGGCGCAATCAGTTGAGCAAGTTTTGGGTTCAGGCTTGACCGCAGCGCGCGTAGAGAATTTATCCACAGCGCTTTCTGGCGGTTTACAGTCAGCCCCCGCCGGTTTATTCGCAGTTGCCGATCGCGCTGGCAGTGGCGGACGCACGGGTACTTTAGCCGAAAAGGTAAGTGGACCTGCGGTATTGGATCACTGGCTTGGCAACGTTTATACCGCCGCCGATTTGGAGTCAGCCTTGGCGCTCTTACCGACACTCGCGGCGCAGGCATCTGTTATTACCCCAGATGGGCACTGGTTGGGAGAGGGCTGGGTGCGCACACGCTCCGCCGCTGATGCTGCGACAGGCGTCATCGAGCGCAGTGAATTACTGGGTCGTCTGAGCGTTGAGATCGAGTTGCTCATGGGTGAGCTTGCGACGATAGATCTATTACTCAATGAAGCCCGAGACAGCCGTGCTGCGTTAGAGCACCAGTTGGGTGATGCACAACGGTCGCTTAAGCAAGTCGTGAACGTCCGTGCGGAGCTAACCGCCGAGCGTCGTGCTGGCGCGGCTGCAATCGAGCAGATCCAGCAGCGACGTGATCGTATCGACGCAGATTTGTCGGAGGCTCGGAGTCAGTTTAATCAGGAGCAAATTACCTTGGTTGATGCGCGCGCTGAACTATCGCTCGCTATTGATCAAATGGAATCAGACGGTAGCGAGCGTGAGCAGCTGATCGCGCAGCGTGATGAGTTGCGGGCGATTTTACAGCGCGCAAGAGAAACTGCTCGCGAGAGTCGTGATTTAGCGCATCGCAGTGATATGCAGTCACAGCATCTTAAAACTCAGATCCAAACAGTTGCGGGCGCCATTGAACGGCTTGAACAACAAGTTGAGCAGCTTAGTCAGCGTCAGCAAGAGCTGGCTGAGCAGTTGCCTAGCGGCACTGATCCCGATGCGGCGCTCAAGTCTGAACTCGAGGGATTATTAGCAGCGCGAGTGCAGGCGGAAAGCAGCTTAACTGAGGCTAGGCAGCTCGTCTCAGAAAAAGAACATGGACTGCGCGATCAGGAGCAGAAAAAAGTTGCGGTTGAGCATCAATTGCAGACGGTTCACAGCGATATTGAGAGCCGTCGTCTAGCTCAGGTCGAACGCAAAGTGCGTATAGAAAACCTTGAGCGACAATTGGGCGATCTCGATGCTGTGCCCAACGAAGTGGTGGCTATGCTGCCCGAGGATGCCAATGAGCCCGAGTGGCAGGTCAAGGTGGAGCGAATTGCTGCCCGTATTACGCGATTAGGTCCTATTAATTTGGCCGCAATCGATGAATGCGGTCGCGCTTCTGAGCGCAAGGACTATCTCGATATGCAAAATGAAGACTTAGTCTCAGCATTAGATACTCTGGAAAACGCCATTAGGAAGATCGACAAGGAAACACGTGCCCGTTTCCGAGATACCTTTGAGCAGGTCAATGCGGGTTTCTCGGAATTGTTTCCTCGGGTGTTTGGCGGTGGTACAGCCAGCCTTGAAATGACCGGTGATGACTTGCTCGATACGGGCGTGGCGATTATGGCGCGGCCACCGGGCAAGAAAAACAGTACGATTCATTTATTGTCAGGTGGCGAAAAGGCAATGACGGCAATCGCGCTGGTGTTCTCTATTTTCCAATTAAACCCTGCACCGTTCTGTATGCTCGACGAGGTAGACGCCCCCTTGGATGATGCTAATGTAGGACGCTATGTGCGCATGGTTAAGGAGATGTCTGAGAAAGTGCAGTTTATCTTTATTACGCATAACAAGATCACGATGGAGGCTGCGGATCAGCTGATGGGTGTGACAATGCACGAGCCAGGCGTTTCGCGTTTGGTTACTGTAGATATTGAAGAGGCGGCACAGCTCGCCGCAAGCTAAGCTTCACCGGAGAAATCGATGGATATTCGCGACTGGATGGTGGTTGTTGGTGCAGGCCTAATACTGGCTGTGCTGGTCGATGCTGTACGACGTGTGTATCGCGAGCGCCGCAGCGAGCTGCGACTCAACGCTAAGATGAAAAAGGGTGGCGAAGGCAATGATGTCGATTTGGATATCTCGCTTTTGTCAGAGTTACCTAATGGCGGCGCGCGATTGTTGAATCGCAGTGACGCTTTGCCTGCGTCCGATAATGCCAACAATACATCAGACCATACTATTGATGATCCTGGGTCCGAGCCTATTGCCATGGCGACAGAGTCGCTAGCGGACGATCAGGATGGAGATGTGTTGGTTGATCGATCTGAGCAAGATATTAACCGCGACGTTAAATCTGATACACAAGCGTCGGTGGTCGACGTTGCGAGCGCTGCAGAGGTCGTTGATGTTACGCGGCGGCACGCCATGGACGACTTAGTCGATGGTTTTAGTAGCCAGGATGAACAGCCTGAAACTTTGGACTGGCTGGAGGAGTTCGAGCCAAACACAGACGCTGAGTCTGAGCCCGACGCGAGGTTACCGCGGGGTATAGAGCCACATGTCTTTGTGTTAAATGTTGTCGCGCGTGCTGAAGCCGGCTTTGCTGGAAAGGATATTTTACATATTCTGTTGGCCTGTGACTTGCGATTCGGCGATATGGATTTTTTCCATCGCCACGAACAGGCGGCTGGACGGGGACCGATTCAGTTTAGTGTCTCCAACATGATGAGCCCCGGAGTATTTGATATCGACACAATGCCGCAGTTACACGCCAAGGGATTGATGTTCTTTGTGACGTTGCCCGGCCCAGCGGACATGCTTAAGGCCTTTGATTACATGTATGAGACAGCAAAGACGGTTGCCCGTAATCTAGACGGCGATATTCTGGATGAGACCCGCAGCGCGGTGACGCAGCAGAGCCTTGAACATATGCGTCAAAAGATACGTGAGCTCGAGCGGCGTATCTTGGTGCTAAGTGAACGCTGATCACGCGGTGTCTCCGGCTGAAGAGATCGCGAGCCTGACAGCGATGCTTGATGGCTGGTCGCAAGCATATTATCAGCAAGATGCACCAACAGTTCCCGATGCTGAATACGATCAAGCGTTTCAGCGATTGATTTTTTTAGAGACCGAATATCCACCGTTAGCCCGTCCAGACTCGCCAACTAAGCGTGTGGGTGCAGCGCCAATCACCTCATTTAAATCGGTTAAGCATCGGCTGGCTATGCTATCGCTCGACAATGCATTTAGCGCGGATGACTTAGCTGCTTTCGATCATCGCTTGAGAGAGCGGCTTAACGTCAGTTCAGTGCATTATTGCTGTGAACTTAAGCTTGATGGCATCGCCGTCAGTCTTCTCTATGAAGATGGTGTGCTGACCCAAGCGGCAACGCGCGGTGATGGCAGTACAGGCGAAGATATTACGCACAACGTTCGAACCATTGCTTCGGTACCGCTTGCATTGAAAGGGACTGGTTTTCCCCATTTGCTTGAGGTTAGAGGAGAGGTATTTATGCCTCGTGCTGGCTTTGAGCGTATGAATCGGCTGGCGAATGCTGCTGATGAAAAAGCGTTTGTGAATCCCCGCAATGCGGCGGCGGGCAGCCTTCGTCAATTAGACCCGCGTATCGCTGCTAAACGGCCGCTGGCGTTTTGTACTTACTCCATAGGCTATCACGACGCCTCTCCTGGACAGCTGCCGAACACCCACAGTGCGACAATTGCGCAGCTAGGGCTGTGGGGCTTAGCCACTTCACCTTGGGCGCTGGTGGTCGACGGTGTAGAGGCCTGTGAGGACTATTATTTACGTATGGCATTGGCGCGAGATGGCCTCCCTTTTGACATCGATGGCATTGTCTACAAAGTCGATGATCTAATGCATCAACAAGCCTTGGGTTTTGTATCCAGGGCGCCGCGCTGGGCCATTGCCCGGAAATTTCCGGCACAAGAACAAACCACGCAATTGTTAGATGTCGAGTTTCAGGTAGGCCGCACGGGTGCGATTACCCCCGTCGCACGACTTGCGCCGGTTTTTGTGGGCGGCGTCACGGTCAGTAATGCCACGCTGCATAACGCTGATGAAGTTGATCGTCTGGGTCTTATGATTGGTGATCAAGTGATTATAAGGCGGGCAGGGGATGTGATTCCTCAAGTCGTTGCTGTGATTCTGGAGCGCCGCCCTAGCGATGCTCGTGCGGTTGTTTTTCCGTCCACCTGCCCCGCATGTAATTCTGAGGTCGAGCGGGACGAAGGTGAAGCGGTATATCGGTGTGTCGGCGGTTTAATTTGTCCCGCACAGCAGCGGGCTGCGCTTAAGCATTTTGCCTCTCGTAAAGCGATGGATGTCGATGGACTCGGCGATAAAATTGTAGAGCAACTTATCGATGGTGGTTTGATCGTCGATATTGCTAGTCTCTACGAGCTGACCCAAGTCCAAATTGCCTCGCTTGATCGAATGGGAGCAAAGTCCGCGCGGAATTTAATCTCGTCAATTGAAAAAAGCAGAGAAACCACGCTGGCAAAATTTATCTACGCCCTCGGCATTAGAGAGGTAGGTGAGGCGACCGCCCGCCAGCTGGCCTTGGAGTTCGGTAGGCTTGATCTATTGATGAATTCAGATACAGAGACTTTAGAGTCGGTTCCCGAAGTCGGGCCTATTGTTGCCGCGCATATTAGGCGCTTTTTCGACGAGCCAAGTAATCGGAATACTATCTCGCGGTTACAGACGCTGGGTGTCTATTGGGCTGACGACAGTGCTATATCGACAGGTGCCGGCATATTGCTGGGGCAGACTTGGGTGGTGACCGGGAAATTGGAGGCACTAAGTCGAGAAAACGCCGAGGCGCGTTTAAGGGCGTTAGGTGCAAAGGTCTCTAGCAGTGTGAGCGCTAAAACCAGCTGTCTTATTGCCGGCCCCGGTGCCGGATCAAAACTTAAAAAGGCCACCGATTTATCAGTGCCGATTATTGATGAGTCGGTGTTGTTGGCGCGACTGAGTACTTGGGAGGCTGAAGATGCGACATAGTGTGGCCTTGTTCTTTATCATCTTCGTCACTTTCATACTCGCCGGCTGCGTTAGCTCACCGCCAGCAAACCGAAGCAATATTTGCGCGATATTTGAAGAAAAAAATGATTGGTATGAGGATGCAAAAACCGCGCGAGCACGATGGGGTGTACCAATTTCAGCGATGATGGCGATTATGCACCAGGAATCTCGCTTTGAGGCTAAGGCTAAGCCACCGCGTCAGAAAATTTTTGGTGTTATTCCAGGTCTCCGTCCGTCCGACGCCTACGGCTATTCGCAAGCGTTGGGCAGCACCTGGCAGCAATATGAAAGAAGCGCTGGAAACTATGGCGCCGACCGTGATGATTTCGAGGATGCCATTGATTTTATCGGTTGGTATAACGCCCAAACTCACCGTATTAACGGTGTCGCAGTTGATGATGTATATAATTTGTACTTGGCGTATCACGAGGGTCATGGCGGGTTTAAACGTGGGACATACAATGGCAAACCTTGGCTGATCGATGTCGCTAAAAAGGTCGATAGGCGTGCCAAAGACTTTAGTAAACAGCTTTATGGCTGTCAGAAAAAGCTGGAGTCTAGAGGCTGGCTTGATTGGTGAATAACGGCCGCTGTCATCTTTTTGTCACATTAAAGCCATCTAATGGAACTAACAACATGCGCAGCACGGTGTCCTATGCCTGAACATACAATTTTAATTGTTGACGACGAGTTTGCTATTCGCGACATGTTACGCATGGCGCTTGAGATTGCCGGCTTTGAATGTCTGGAAGCCGAAAATATCCAAGATGCGGAGCGCATCGTTGTAGATGATCGTCCGGGCTTGATCTTATTGGACTGGATGCTTCCCGGTGGTAGCGGTTTGGATCTATTACGGCGGTTAAAACGTAGCGACATGACCCAACAAATACCCGTCATTATGCTGACTGCAAAGGCTGCAGAGGATAACCTTATTCAGGGTCTCGATGTTGGGGCTGATGACTATATGACCAAGCCCTTTGCGCCACGCGAATTGATCGCGCGTATTAAGGCGCTGTTGCGTCGCGCCGAGGGTGGCGATCTCAGGGAGCCGATTCAGGTCCGTGACCTAGTCCTCGACATTGATAGTCGACGGATTTTTATGGGCGAACACCGGGTTGAGATGGGTCCAACCGAGTTTAAATTATTATTGTTTTTCATGAGCCATCCGGAACGTGCCTACTCCCGCAGTCAGTTGCTTGATCATGTGTGGGGAGCCAACGTCTACGTCGAGGAGCGCACAGTGGACGTACATATTCGGCGTTTACGTAAGGCGTTACAGGTTCATGGGCGGGACTACAGTGATCTTATTCAAACCGTGCGCGGCACGGGTTACCGCTTCTCCGCTCGTGGGTTGGATGGTACGTGACAACGCCTGATCGTTACTTTTATGGGCTACGCCGCATGATGCTGTTGGTCGTTGTCGCGCTGGGTACTGGGGCTGGTGCTGGATGGCTTTTGGGCTATGTCTTGCTGGGGGTCCTAGCGTCGCAATCGCTGGTATTGGCATTCTTGATTTGGGAATTCCGAAACATCGAACATAGACTAAATAATTCGACCGTCGACCCACTCGGGGTGCCGAGTGTTGCTAGCGCTAATCTCGACGAGACTTATCTGCTAGCGCAGCGTAGTCGCCAAGCGCAGGCCGTTGCTGAACCGGCATTAAACTATCTGCAGGATTCACTGGCTTCGATGCGGGATGCGGCGCTGATTATCGATGAGCGAGGTAACATCACTTGGAGCAACGCGTCATCTGTATACCTACTGGGAGTAAGGTTTCCCGGTGATCGAGGACGTTCAGTGATTAGCCTTATTCAGTTCCCCGAATTTCTGGACTATTTTGAGCAACAAGACTACGGCTACACTATAACTAGAACGCCAACTAAGGCAGGTGAGCGCTGTTTGCAGTTTGAGGTGACTCGATTTGGTCAAGGCAATAGACTTTTATTCGTGCGAGATATCACTAAAAATTTCAAGCTAGAGAAAATGCGTAAAGATTTTGTTGGCAATGTTTCTCATGAGCTGCGCACGCCTCTGACTGTCATCAAAGGTTATCTAGAGACACTGATCGATATGGATAGTCTGCTTGATGCCAGGCTGGAAAAGCCGCTGCGTCAGATGGGTGAGCAGGTGAAGCGTATGGAGACGCTGCTCGCAGACTTACTCTGGCTGTCGCGAATTGAGAGTATAGAAACGGCGCGCAAGACTGAGGCGGTCGATATGACAAGCCTCGTTGAGGAAATGGTTTCTGAATTGCGCACGGGATATTTGGATCGTGTTATCAAGGCCTCTCTGACCTCGACGCGAGCAGTTTTCGGTGATCGGCGGGAGCTGCGTAGTGCGGTGAGTAACCTTATCATTAATGCCTTAAAGTATAGCGATCACGATGAAGCGGTGTCTGTTGAACTATATGATCTAGCTGACTCGGTTGTGCTAGAGGTTAAGGATCGGGGTGTTGGCATAGCGGCCGCGGACTTGCCTCGGTTAACTGAGCGTTTTTATCGAGTAGATAGAAGTCGAAGCCAGCGCATCGGAGGTACTGGTTTGGGACTGGCTATTGTCAAACACGTTGCCACGTCACACGAAGCCGATTTACAGATCGAAAGTAAAGTTGGGCAGGGCAGTAAGTTTTCTCTGGTTTTCCCCAGTTTAGAGCAGCGGGGTTAAGCGGCCTAAAGGCTACTTTGATCGTTGAAAAAAAGCCCTTCCCTTGCGCTTGGTATAGGTGTTCGTTACTAAGGGATCGATTCCCTGAAAAACTTGACCGATTAAGGTGGCACGGGCAGTAGCTGACAGTTGCTAGTGAGACAGCTAACATACGAGCCTCAAGTTTGGGTATGAAAGAATTATGAGTCAGTTTTGGAGCGAGACCGCGCGTTGCCTTTCCCCGTATGTTCCGGGCGAGCAGCCCCGCGTGGTCGACTTAATCAAATTAAACACCAACGAGCATCCTCTCGCGCCAGCTAATTCGGTTTTGGCGGCTATTGCCAACCTTGAGGCCGAGGGTTTGCGGCGTTATCCAGACCCCCAGGCGATGCTTTTGCGGCAGGCTATTGCTTCGGCCGAGGGTCTAAGTCCAGCGCAAGTTTTTGTTGGGAAAGGCTCTGACGAGGTTTTAGCCCATGCTTTTCAGGCGCTGTTAAAGCAATCTCAGCCGTTATTATTACCCGACATCACGTACAGTTTTTACCGAGTTTGGGCTCAGCTATATGGCATTGAGCTGACGATGACGCCGCTGGCTGATGACTTTTCTATTGATATTGATGCACTTTGCGCGAACTCAGGGCCGATTATTATTGCCAATCCTAATGCGCCGACTGGCCTGGCGGTAAATCTTGAGCAAATAGAGCGCTTGCTGCGCTCAGACCTGAACCGATTAGTTGTGATTGACGAGGCGTATTTCGGTTTTGGTGCGCAGAGTGCAGCGACATTGATTAATCAGTTTGAGAACCTTTTGGTTACCCGAACTTTGTCTAAATCTCACGCGCTGGCCGGTTTGCGTGTTGGCTATGCATTAGGTCATCACGAGTTAATCGAAGGCCTGACGCGGGTAAAAGATTCATTTAATTCTTACCCGATCGATGCGGTGGCGCAGGTCGCCGCACAGGCTGCTGTCGAAGATAGTGCTTGGTTTAGCAGTGCTAGCGCGGTTGTTGTCAAGAACCGAGACGCTTTGGTTACGGGGCTTGAGCGGCTTGGCTTCGCTGTCTTGCCGTCAGCGGCAAATTTTGTTTTCACCAAACATGAAACATTGCCGGGCAGTCAAGTTTTCACCGCATTGCGTGACAGAAATATCTTGGTGCGTCGTTGGGACCAGCCGCGGATTGACAATTATTTGCGAATTACGGTGGGTACTGCGGCGCAGGTAGATGCGTTACTCGGCGTGTTAGCAGCGGTCATTGACGAGCGCGATTGAACTAGATCTATTTGTTAGTCAGGCGCTCACTGGCGCAGCTTAGCGCGGCAGCCCTTTATAGCTTGCGCAATACGATGCTGCCGATACTGTACCCGGCACCAAACGAACACAGCACGCCCAAATCACCGCCGACCAAGTCATCTCGATATTTGTGAAAGGCAATTACTGAGCCTGCGGAGGATGTATTCGCATACTCATCCAAAATAGTGGGCGACTCGGCGGGCGCTGGTACACGTCCCAGTACCTTTCGGGCAATTAAGTCGTTCATGCTCTGATTGGCTTGATGCAGCCAAAGGCGTGACAGCGCATCGGCTTTGATGTCTAGGTCTGCAAGCTGCGAGGTGATTTGTGCGGCGACAGCAGGACACACTTCTTTAAAGACCTTCCGCCCCTCTTGCACAAAGAGCTTATCAGTGGCGCCAATCCCCTGTTCATCGGTGCGGTTGAGAAAGCCAAAGTTATTGCGGATGTTGTTCGAAAAAATGGTCTGCAAACGGCTATCGACAATCTGGTAGGCATCTTCGGTGTGTCTGCTGTCTGCGGCCTCTATAACAAGCGCTGTGGCGACATCTCCAAAAATAAAGTGTGAATCTCGGTCGGTGAAGTTGAGATGGCCGGTACAAATTTCAGGGTTGATCACCAGTACTCTTCGCGCACTGCCTGAGCGAATCGAATCTCTCGCTTGCTGAATGCCAAATGTTGCCGAGGAGCAGGCAACATTCATATCAAAAGCAAAGCCGTTAGCACCGAGCGCCGCTTGTATCTCTACTGCGATAGCGGGGTAGGCACGTTGCATATTCGATGCTGCGACAATTACTGCATCGATTTCTCCGGCATTGACGCCCGCACGATCTAGGGCCGATTTTGCCGCATTGACGCCAATTTCCGCCATGACCGAAAGGCTGTCATTGGGCCGCTCTGCAAGCCTTGGAGTCATGCGGTTAGGGTCTAGGATACCGGCCTTATTGAGTACATATCGTGCTTTGATACCCGACGCGCGTTCAATAAATTCCGCAGACGAGTATGTTCTTGCCGCCACGCTGCCATTCGCTATTGCTGTGGCGTTCTCTTCGTTAAAAATGTCTACCCATGCGTTGTAGGAGGTGACCAGTTCCGCATTACTGATCGACTCCTCCGGTGTGAATAAACCGGTGCCCGTGATGACTACATCTGCATTAGACATATTTTCGCTCATTCATATTGGACACTAAAATGCGTTGCTTCAACGCTTGTCTAGCGAAGTGAAATCCCGTTGCTCATGGCCTGAATACAACTGGCGTGGGCGTCCAATTCGATAACTTCCAGAAATCATTTCGTTCCAGTGTGCCACCCAGCCAACCGTTCTACCGACTGCAAAAATCACGGTAAACATAGAGGTAGGAATGCCCAGCGCCTTGAGAATGATACCGGAGTAGAAATCGACATTTGGATAAAGCTTTTTCTGAACAAAGTACTCGTCTTTTAACGCTATTTCTTCTAAGCGCTTGGCTATCTCTAGTAGTTCATCTTCAATACCGAGCTCTGCGAGTACTTCGTCAGCGGCTTCTTTCATCACTTTAGCGCGAGGATCAAAGTTTTTATAAACTCGATGGCCAAAGCCCATTAAGCGAAAGGGATCTTCCTTATCTTTGGCTCGCGCGACAAACTCGTCGATGCGTGATACGTCGCCAATTTCTTCAAGCATTTTGACAACCGCCTCATTGGCGCCACCATGAGATGGTCCCCAGAGGGCGGCGATACCTGCGGCGATGCAGGCAAATGGATTTGCCTGTGAAGAGCCCGCTAGGCGAACTGTTGAGGTAGAGGCGTTCTGTTCATGGTCAGCATGCAGCAGGAAGATGCGGTCCATAGCCCGGGCAATAGTGGGCGAAATGTTGCTGGGTTCACATGGATTGCCAAACATCATATGCAGAAAGTTACTGGCGTAATCCAGGTCGTTATCGGGATACATGAATGGTTGCCCGATTGAGAACTTGTAGCTCATTGCCGCTATCGTAGGCATTTTTGCAATCAGTCGATAGGCCGCAATTTCTCGGTGATTTTCGTCAGAAATGTCGGTTGAATCGTGATAGAAAGCAGACAGTGCACCGACTACACCGCACATAATGGCCATGGGGTGTGCGTCGCGCCTGAAGCCGTTAAAGAATGTTCTAATCTGCTCGTGGACCATCGTATGTTTGTGCACCGTGGTGACAAACTCTTCTTTTTGCATAGCTGTGGGTAGCTCTCCGTAAAGCAGCAAATAGCAGGTTTCTAAGTAATCCGAATGCTCGGCAAGCTGCTCGATAGGGTAGCCACGATGCAGCAAGACACCCTTGTCGCCATCGATAAAAGTGATCTTTGACTCACACGCGGCGGTCGAGGTAAAGCCTGGATCGTAGGTGAAATAGCCCTTGGCAGTCAGTGAGCCTACGTCAACGACGTCGGGTCCAAGGGATCCGTGGTATACCGGTAGTTCTACGGTCTCTATGTTGCCGTTACCGTGATCAATCGAAAGAGTCGCTTTTTTGTCGGTCATAGGAGCATTCCTGATACAGGGATAAAGCAGGGATCGCCAAATTATAGATAGCGCCCCCGCGTGTCAATTTTTCACAATTCTGAATCTGATTATAGCGGGCATTCACGCAAACAGTCGCATAATTTATGTTCCAAATTGTAATCCAATTCCACGACCACTATAATGCTGCGCCGTGCACGTTCCTCTTACATCAACTTTGGAAGACGCCTGTGAAGCCAATAGCTAGCAAGGACTCCCGTCCTGTTAACCTCGATATCGGTTCTATGAAGCTGCCGATTACTGCCTACGTCTCTATTATGCATCGCGCGTCAGGGGTGGTCCTGTTTGCACTGAGCGTGCTGATGATCTGGGCGCTCGACCAAAGTCTCGCATCAGAGCAGAGTTTTATCGCCCTGGGTGCAACGTTATCTTCACCGATTGCGAAATTCTTGATTTGGGGCACTGCGACAGCCTTAACGTATCACTCGCTCGCGGGTATCAAGCATATCATCATGGATTTTGGTTACGGTGAGAGCATGCAAGGCGGGGTCCTTGGAGCGCGTATCGTCATCACATCGGCGATCATTTTTGCTGTTATATGGGGGGTTATCGTATGGTAACGCAAATCACTAGTTTCAGTCGTTCGGGTCTCTCTGACTGGTTACTGCAGCGCGTCACCGCACTTATCTTGCTCGCTTATTTTTTGTATATAGGCGCCCACCTTGTGGTTGGAGTTGACTATAGTAGTTGGCACGCATTGTTCGAGACGACGGGTATGCGTATTTTTACGTTACTGGCTGTGCTCTCATTGGGGTCTCATGCTTGGATTGGTTTGTGGTCGGTTTATACGGATTATTTGACAGAGCGTATGCTGGGTCCACGTGCGAATTTACTTAGATTGGCCATTCAGCTGGGCACGGTCCTCGTGTTGTTTGTGATGGTGATTTGGGTTATCCAAATTCTTTGGGGTTAGCGCCCTGAGTTACCCACTGTTTGCTTGGCAAACTTGGTAACGCAAACTATTCGCGCTGACAGATGGTCTGGCGTTTGTGCCCACTAGGAGGCAGTAATGAGAACTATTTCTTTTGACAGTGTGATTGTTGGCGGCGGCGGCGCAGGTATGCGTGCGGCACTGCAATTGTCGCAGTCTGGTTACAAAACCGCTGTGATTTCTAAGGTGTTTCCTACGCGCTCGCATACAGTCTCAGCCCAAGGCGGTATTACCTGTGCCATCGCAAGCGACGACCCTAATGATGATTGGCGCTGGCATATGTACGATACCGTCAAAGGTTCCGATTATATTGGGGATCAAGACGCTATTGAGTACATGTGTTCCGTGGGCCCAGAGGCTATTTTTGAGCTCGAGCACATGGGACTGCCGTTTTCACGTACCGCTGAAGGCCGTATTTATCAGCGACCTTTTGGTGGTCAGTCCAAGAATTACGGTGAGGGTGGCCAAGCAGCTCGCACCTGCGCGGCGGCTGATCGCACTGGTCACGCGTTGCTCCATACCCTGTATCAGAACAATATAAAGAACGAGACGGTGTTCCTGAACGAATGGTATGCGGTCGATTTAGTTAAAAACCAAGATGGCGCTGCCGTCGGTGTGATCGCCATCTGTATGGAGACAGGCGAAACGGTCTACATTAAGTCTAAAGCGACGGTGTTTGCTACCGGTGGTGCGGGCCGTATTTACGCCTCAACCACTAATGCGCATATTAATACTGGCGACGGTGTTGGCATGGCGTTGCGTGCTGGTGTGCCAGTACAAGACATGGAAATGTGGCAGTTCCACCCAACCGGTATCTACGGCGCAGGGACTTTGGTCACCGAGGGTTGCCGAGGTGAGGGTGGCTACTTGATTAACAAAGATGGTGAGCGCTTCATGGAGCGTTATGCGCCGAACGCTAAGGATCTGGCGGGCCGAGATGTTGTCGCGCGCTCAATGGTCCTTGAGATACTCGCCGGTCGTGGTTGTGGTCCGGATGGCGATCATGTGATGTTGAAGCTTGACCACTTAGGTGAAGACGTTCTGGAATCTCGCCTGCCAGGTATTTGTGAGTTGAGCCGGACGTTTGCACATGCAGACCCAATCAAAGAGCCAATTCCGGTGGTGCCCACTTGCCATTACATGATGGGTGGCATTCCCACCAACGTGAATGGTCAGGCCTTAACAATAGACGCGCAAGGTAACGATGAGATAATTCCAGGCTTGTATGCCTGCGGCGAGATTGCCTGTGTATCTGTTCACGGTGCCAATCGGCTTGGCGGCAATTCTCTACTTGATCTAGTGGTGTTTGGCCGTGCGTCTGGTTTGTTCATCGAGTCTGCTCTGCGCGAAGGTATTGAAATGCGAGACGCGGGAGAAACCGATATCGATCAAGCAATGGTTGGCCTGAGGGCGCTCAATGAGCGCGAAAAAGGCGAAAATGTTGCCGAAGTTCGCAAAGACCTCCAAAATGTGATGCAAAATTACTTCGGTGTTTTCCGTCGAGGTGATTATATGCAGCAGGGCATTGTGAAGCTTGCTGAATTGCGAGAGCGGGTGAATAACGTGGCAATAGAGGACAAGTCTAATGCGTTTAATACGGCGCGCATTGAGGCCTTAGAGCTGCAGAACTTATTTGAAACCGCTGAGGCAACCGCTATCGTTGCTGAGGCTCGCAATGAAAGTCGCGGGGCTCATGCGCGAGAAGACTTCACTGAACGCGATGATGAAAATTGGTTGTGCCATTCAATGTACTGGCGAGAGGGCAAGCGGGTCGGTAAACGATCAGTGAACTTCACCCCTAAAACCGTGGACACGTTCCAGCCACAGATTCGTACTTACTAATTGCTGTCGGGAGACTACGCGATGTTGCAGGTCAGCATTTATAGATACAACCCAGAAACGGATTCGGCACCTCATATGCAGTCTTACCAAGTCGATACGGCGGGTAAGGACGTCATGGTGCTCGATGTTTTAGAGATGATCAAAGCTCAGGATGATGGCAGCGTTACTTATCGACGCAGTTGTCGCGAGGGGGTTTGTGGGTCTGATGGGCTTAATATTAATGGCAAAAATGGCTTGGCGTGTATCACGCCTTTGTCAGATGCGGTTAAAGGGAATAAGTTGATACTGCGTCCGCTGCCCGGATTACCGGTGATTCGTGATTTGGTGGTGGACATGAGTTTGTTCTACGCCCAGTACGAAAAGATCCAGCCTTACCTACAGAACAACACACCCGCACCCGCGATAGAGCGCTTACAGACCCCAGAAGACCGGGCGAAGTTGGATGGTTTGTACGAGTGCATACTGTGTGCGTGTTGTTCGACAAGTTGCCCATCATTTTGGTGGAATCCAGAACGCTTTATTGGTCCCGCCGGTCTGCTGCAGGCGTATAGGTTTATAGCTGATACACGCGATACCGAGGTTGAAGCCCGTTTGGCGAACCTCGACGACCCGTTTAGCGTGTTCCGATGCCATGGTATCCAAAATTGCGTCAATGTTTGTCCAAAGGGGTTAAACCCTACAAGAGCGATCGGCCATCTCCGCACAATGTTGTTGAACAGGGCGACTTGATCCCGAATGCTTTGGCCACTCGAACAGACCCGCTTAGGCGGGTTTTTTGTAGCAGTTTACACGCTCAAACAACCGATGCACTACTTTGGTGCGCCCACGTCAGGGCATTCCTTATAAGCATAATCTAAAGTCTTTTTGGTTATGACTCTCTATAAAATCATCGATTTTCTGCGAATTTAGGTGAAATTCCCTTATTTCACCCTATAACCCAGTCCAATGACAGTCTACACTTTGTGCCCTGCGAACAATTGCTCTAATCTTTTTATGGTTGAGGTGTGGTTGTGATCGCACCCCGATTGTTTTGAGACCGAGGGATAGCATGACGCAAGCAACCCCCACGCCAGGAATGCTCCAGCTGTGGAGTACTTCGCACATTGCAGGCGGCAACGCCAGTTACATCGAAGACCTTTACGAGCAGTACCTTAGCGCGCCTAACGGAGTGCCGCCAGAGTGGCGTGATTACTTTGACAAGCTGCCGATGGTGCAAAGTGACATGAACGCGATGCACGATGTGCCGCATTCAGTCATCCGAGACCAGTTCGCGAAAATCAGCAAAATGCGCGTGCGGACAGACGCAACTGTTGCTCACGATTCTCAGGCCACCGATTACGAGCGCAAACAAGTTCAGGTCGTTCAACTGATCTCCGCTTATCGCCAGCGGGGTCATCAAAAAGCTTCACTTGATCCCTTGGGCTTACTTGAGCGCGAAGCAGTTCCGGATTTAGATTTGGGTTTTCACAAGCTCTCTGAGGCGGACCTAGATACTGTGTTTCAGGTTGGAAGCCTTTACTTGGGCTCTGCTGACGCAAGCCTCAAAGAGATCGTCGATGCACTTGAGCGTACCTATTGCCATACGGTCGGCGCAGAATTCATGCATATTCTCGATACCGAGCAGCGACACTGGATTATGAGTCGTATGGAGTCGGTTCGATCTGCGCCCGAAATGACTGCTGAACAGCGCAAACAGATCCTTAATGGACTGGTCAAAGCCGAGGGCCTCGAAAAATCGTTGGGTTCCAAGTATCCAGGCACCAAGCGTTTTGGTATCGAGGGAGGTGAGAGCCTGGTTCCGATGATGTCCGAGGCAATTCAACGTATCGGTGGTTATGGTGCAAAAGAGATCGTGATTGGTATGGCACACCGCGGTCGTCTCAATATGTTGGTTAATATCTTAGGTAAGAATCCAGCAGAGCTGTTCGACGAATTTGAAGGCCGCGTGCAGTTTGACCACTCTGGTGACGTGAAGTACCACCAAGGCTTTTCATCAAATGTTATGACCCCCGGCGGCGAAGTACACCTGGCATTGGCTTTTAATCCATCGCATTTGGAAATCGTTGCGCCGGTAGTAGAGGGCTCTGTACGTGCGCGCCAGGACCGTCGTGAAGACCCGAATGGCGATAGCGTTGTCCCTATTGTGTTGCATGGCGATGCATCGTTTGCCGGTCAAGGTGTTGTCATGGAGACCTTTCAAATGTCTCAGACTCGCGCTTATAAGACCGGTGGCACACTGCACATAGTCATTAATAACCAAGTCGGCTTTACGACGAGTTCACGCGAGGATGCGCGTTCGACGGAGTACTGTACTGATATTGCAAAGATGGTCCAGGCGCCAATTTTCCACGTCAATGCGGACGATCCGGAAGCGGTCGTTTTTGTGACGAATCTTGCTGTCGATTTCCGCAATACGTTCAAGCGTGATGTGGTTGTTGACCTTGTATGCTATCGCCGCCGTGGTCACAACGAGGCTGATGAGCCATCGGTGACCCAGCCATTGATGTATAAGGTCATTAAGAGTCATCCAACTACGCGAGATTTATACGCGCAGCGACTGATTGCGGAAAATATCTTAACGATTGAAGAAGACACCCTGCTAATTGACCGTTACCGAGAGTCATTGGATCGCGGCGAGCCGTCGGTCTCTACATTGGTAATGGAACCCAATACCGAGTTATTTGTCGACTGGAATCCGTACCTGGGTCATCAGTGGACTACGGAAGGCGATACAACGGTGCCACTTTCGGAACTCCAGCGGCTAACAGAGACCGTCAACCGTGCGCCTGATGGCTTTGCGGTGCAGCGGCAGGTACAAAAGATTCTTGAAGATCGCAGAAAAATGGGCGCCGGTGCCGTTGAAATAAACTGGGGATATGCCGAGACCATGGCCTATGCAACGCTACTGGTCGATGGCTACCCAGTTCGTATGACCGGCCAGGATGTTGGACGCGGTACTTTTTCCCACCGTCATGCAGTTCTTCATAGTCAAAACACCGGTGAACGTCACGTTTCGTTGGCGCATTTATCAGACGATCAGGCGCCGTTCCGAATCTATGATTCGCTGCTTTCTGAAGAGGCCGTTTTAGCGTTCGAATACGGCTATGCGACGACAGCACCCAAGGGACTGGTGATTTGGGAAGCGCAGTTCGGTGATTTTGCCAATGGCGCGCAGGTCGTTATCGACCAGTTCATTACTAGTGGTGAGCACAAGTGGTCTCGGGTGTGTGGTCTTACCATGTTGCTGCCTCACGGCTACGAAGGGCAGGGGCCGGAGCACTCTTCTGCGAGACTCGAGCGCTATCTGCAATTGTGCGCAGAACATAACATTCAGGTTTGTATGCCGACGACGCCAGCGCAGGTTTTCCACATGTTGCGACGACAAGCGATACGTCCCTTACGTAAGCCACTAATCGTGATGACGCCAAAGAGTTTGCTGCGTCATAAAGAAGCCACATCGACGTTAGAGGAGCTGGCTGATGGCCACTTCCAAACCGTAATCGATGAGACCAGTAATCTAGATGCAAGCAAGGTTAAGCGAATCATCATGTGCTCAGGTAAAGTCTTTTATGACTTGCGTGCTGCGCGCCAAGCACAGGGTGCGGAAGATGTGGCGCTCATTCGAATCGAACAACTCTACCCATTTCCCGAACAGGATCTGACCGACGTAATCGCTCGTTATCCAAATATCGAAGACGCTATTTGGTGCCAAGAGGAACCGATGAACCAAGGCGCCTGGTATGCGAGCCAGCATCATATACGTCGTGTTGTACAGCGCCATAAAGTGGATGTTTACCTGCGGTATACCGGGCGTGATGCATCGGCATCGGTATCGGCCGGCTATACAGCGTTGCATCTTAAAGAGCAGGAACAATTTATTAATGAAGCCCTGGGCCCAATGCCTTGGGGCAACTGAAATCATCAGCCAGAGATAGGAATTTAACAATGGCAGTAGAAATTAAAGCGCCGGCATTTCCGGAATCGATCGCAGATGGTGAAGTCGCCACTTGGCACAAGAAAGAGGGTGACTCGGTACAGCGTGATGAATTGCTGGTCGAAATTGAGACTGACAAGGTGGTAATGGAAGTTGTCGCACCTGAGTCTGGCGTATTGAGCAAGATTGCCGCCTTGGAAGGTGAGACAATTGTCAGCGAAGCGCTGCTTGCCGTTTTGGAGCCTGGCGCCGTGGCTGCAAGCCCCGCAGCTAGCACTAAGAGTCCTGCGACTAGCGAAGCTGTCTCCGCTGACCTTATACCAGGGCCTGCCGTTAGGTTGATGCTCGAAGAGCATAAGCTCAACGCAGCGCAGATCACGGGTACTGGCAAAGGCGGGCGGATTACCAAAGAAGATGTGCTCGCATACCTTACTGAGCAAGCCGATGCCAAAATGGCGGCACCTGCGGTAGCCGCACCTGTGGCTGAATTATCCAGCATGCTATCGGGAGAGCGGATTGAAAAACGTGTGCCGATGACCCGCATGCGCGCACGAATTGCAGAGCGACTCCTTGATGCGTCGCAACAGACTGCAATGTTGACTACGTTTAACGAGGTCAATATGGCGCCGTTGATGAAGTTGCGCTCACAGTACAAGGACCAGTTTGAAAAGGTTCACAATGGCACGCGTCTTGGGTTTATGGGATTTTTCGTGAAGGCCTGTTGTGAAGCGCTGAAACGATTTCCCGAAGTTAATGCATCGATTGACGGTAATGATGTTGTATATCATGGCTATCAAGATGTCGGCGTGGCGGTGTCTACAAATGACGGGCTGGTCGTTCCAGTGCTGCGTGACGCGGATTTCATGAGTATTGCCGACGTGGAAGCCGCAATTCGTAGCCTTGGTCTCAAGGCACGTGATAAAAAGCTTACAATAGAGGACATGACCGGCGGTACATTTACGGTCTCCAATGGTGGTGTCTTCGGGTCACTGTTATCAACGCCTATTCTCAACCCACCTCAGTCCGGTATTTTGGGTATGCATTCGATCCAAGATCGCCCCGTGGCGCTGGATGGGCAGGTTGTGATTCAACCGATGATGTATTTGGCGTTGTCCTATGACCACCGTCTTATTGACGGCAAGACTGCCGTGCAATTTTTGGTGACGGTTAAAGGGTTGATTGAAGATCCAGCGCGCATCTTATTGCAGTTGTAAGTTGAAAGTTGAAAATAAAGAGGAATGTTTAATGTCCCAATCTTTTGATGTTTTGGTAATCGGTGCTGGTCCTGCTGGCTATGTGTGTGCGATTCGTGCAGCTCAACTAGGTATGAACGTTGGTATTATCGAGATGTGGCACGATGCAAAAGCCAAGCCGGTGTTTGGTGGCACCTGTCTGAATGTCGGGTGTATCCCATCAAAGGCTCTACTTGATAGTTCGCACAAATTTGCTGAGGCACGGGATCATTTTAGTGCCCACGGGATCAGCGTTGCGACGCCGACTATGAATATCGGAGATATGCTCAAACGCAAAGAGCAGATCGTTTCTCAGCTAACTGGCGGTGTAGCGGGTCTACTGAAGCATAATGGCGTGACGGTTATTCAGGGCAGCGCCAAGTTGTTAGCCGGACGGAAGGTAGAAGTAACTGCGCAAGACGCGTCGGTGCTTGTTTATGATGCTGACAATGTTGTCCTTGCGGCGGGTTCTCTGCCGGTGAATATTCCACCGGCACCTGTCGATGATGAATTCATTGTCGACTCTACAGGCGCGTTGGAATTTAATGCAGTCCCTGAGCGACTCGGTGTTATCGGAGCGGGTGTTATTGGATTAGAGCTAGGCAGTGTTTGGGGGAGGCTAGGCGCTGATGTGGTAATGCTTGAGGCCCTCGATACGTTTTTGCCTGCGATGGATCAGCAAATTGCTAAAGAATCAGCGAAGATTTTCAAGAAGCAGGGCTTAGAGATTCGCCTAGGCGCTCGTGTAACGGCGACTGAGGTGAAGGACGCTAAGGTTCATGTCACCTACAAAACTGGAGAGGAAGAGCTAACCGAGGTATTCGATCGTTTAATTGTGTCGGTTGGCCGCCGTCCACGCACCGAGAATTTGCTTGCTAGCGATGCCGGTGTGACATTGGATGAGCGTGGCTTTATTTACGTCAATGATCACTGCGCCACCGAAGCGCCGGGTGTATGGGCGATAGGTGATATTGTGCGAGGTCCGATGCTTGCTCATAAAGGCTCTGAAGAGGGAGTGATGGTTGCCGAGCGCCTTGCCGGTAAGTCGACACAATTAAATTACGACTGTGTTCCGTCAATCATTTATACCCACCCCGAAGTAGCCTCAGTAGGTAAGACAGAGCAACAGTTGAAGGCCGATGGCGTTGAATACAAGGTAGGTACATTTCCCTTCGCTGCAATTGGTCGCGCCCTAGCTGCCGGTGATACCGATGGTATGGTCAAAATTATTGCCGACACCCAGAGTGACCGGATTCTCGGTGCTCACGTGGTCGGTCCATCAGCTGCAGATTTAACTCAGCAGATGGTGATTGCGATGGAGTTCGGCTCAAGTGCGGAAGATATTCAACTGATGGTGTTCGGTCATCCCACACTGTCTGAAGCCGTACACGAAGCTGCACTCGCAGTCGATGGACACGCCATTCATATGGCAAATAAAAAGAAGCGTTAGAGACAAGAGCGCCTAGGGTGGCTGCACATACATGTGCGGCCATATCGCATTTCACGTTAACTTACGGGACTAACCATGAATCTTCACGAGTACCAAGGCAAAGCATTATTTGCCCAGTACGGCCTTCCAGTATCTACTGGTTACGCTGTTGATAACCCTGACGATGCTGTTGCGGCAGCTGAGAAAATTGGCGGAGACCTTTGGGTTGTTAAAGCCCAAGTACACGCAGGAGGTCGCGGAAAATCGGGGGGCGTAAAGCTGGTCAAAACAACCGACGAAGTGCGAGCTTTTGCGGAGAATTGGCTGGGTAAAAAAATGGTGACATACCAAACGGATGAGAACGGTCAGCCGGTTACCAAGATTTTGGTCGAATCCTGTACCGATATCGCCGAAGAGTTGTATCTCGGTGCTGTGGTTGATCGCTCTAGCCGTCGAATTGTTTTCATGGCGTCTACCGAAGGTGGCGTTGAAATTGAAAAGGTTGCTGAAGAGACGCCAGAAAAAATTCTCAAAGCGACGATAGACCCGTTGACAGGTGCGATGCCCTACCAAGGGCGTGAACTGGCTTTCAAACTTGGATTAAGTGGCGTTCAAGTTAATCAGTTCGTGAAAATATTTATGGGCTTGGCACAGCTATTTGTAGATAAAGACCTCGCACTTATTGAAGTCAACCCGCTCGTGATTACAGAAGAAGGCAATTTGCATTGCCTAGATGCGAAACTGGGTGTTGATGGCAATGCGCTTTATCGACACAAAGACCTGCAGGCCATGCGTGACCCCTCTCAAGAGGATGCGCGTGAAGCGCAGGCTGCTGAATGGGAACTCAACTACGTGGCGCTCGATGGCAGTATCGGTTGCATGGTGAACGGTGCTGGGCTGGCAATGGGCACAATGGATATCGTGAAACTTCATGGCGGCTCGCCGGCAAATTTCTTGGATGTTGGCGGCGGTGCGACTAAAGAGCGTGTCACGGAGGCATTTAAGATCATTCTTTCCGATGACAATGTGAAAGCAGTCCTGATCAATATTTTCGGTGGCATCGTGCGCTGTGACTTGATCGCTGAAGGGGTTATCGGTGCGGTCGGAGAAGTCGGTGTCAGCGTTCCCGTAGTCGTTCGTCTTGAGGGAAATAATGCAGAGTTGGGTCGTCAGGTGCTGGCTGATAGCGGTTTGAATATTATCGCTGCTACAAGCCTCACTGATGCTGCTCAGCAAGTGGTAGCAGCGGCAGAGGGAGTTGCGTAATGAGTATTTTGATCAATAGTGATACCAAAGTTATTTGTCAGGGGTTTACTGGCTCACAGGGCACGTTTCACTCTGAGCAAGCGCTAGCCTATGGCACTAAAATGGTCGGTGGTGTCACGCCGGGCAAGGGCGGCCAAGAGCACTTAGGGTTGCCTGTGTTTAATACAGTCGCCGAGGCTGTGGCGGTGACTGGCGCTAGCGCGTCCGTGATTTACGTGCCTGCGCCGTTCTGCAAAGACTCTATCCTAGAGGCGGCTAATGCCGGTATTGAGCTGATCGTTTGTATTACTGAGGGTATTCCGACGTTGGATATGCTCGAAGCAAAGGTGAAGTGTGATGACCTGGGTGTGCGCCTTATCGGACCTAACTGTCCGGGTGTGATTACGCCGGGTGAATGCAAGATCGGTATCATGCCAGGGCATATTCACTTGCCAGGTAAAGTGGGTATTGTTTCTCGGTCAGGCACGCTGACTTATGAGGCGGTCAAGCAGACCACCGATGCAGGCTATGGCCAATCGACTTGTGTAGGTATCGGCGGAGACCCTATTCCAGGATCAAGCTTTATTGATATCTTGGCGTTGTTCCAAGCAGATCCGGCGACCGAAGCGATTGTCATGATTGGTGAAATTGGCGGCAGCGCCGAAGAAGAGGCGGCTGCTTTTATCAAGGCAAACGTTACCAAGCCCGTTGTTTCCTATATTGCGGGTGTCACTGCCCCTAAAGGCAAGCGCATGGGGCACGCCGGCGCGATTATTGCCGGCGGCAAGGGAACTGCGGATGAGAAGTTTGCCGCGCTCGAAGATGCGGGGGTGAAGACCGTTCGCTCGTTGGCCGATATTGGTGCGGCGCTGGCTGAGATCACAGGCTGGTAATTTAGCCGCTGTACTTAAAACCCGTCACGCTTTCAGTGTGGCGGGTTTTTTTTGGCCAAAATACTCACCAAACTCGGCGCAATTAGTGCTTGAAAATGCGGCGTGTCGCCTCCATCTCCAAAGCACGTGAGTTTTTACACCTAATTTTTCGGAGACTTGTTTATGACCACTGCGCCACAACGTGAAACCCGGGGCTTTCAAACTGAAGCAAAGCGACTGCTTCACTTAATGATTCACTCGCTGTATTCCAATCGAGAGATCTTTTTACGAGAACTGATATCCAATGCGTCAGATGCCATCGATAAGCGTCGTTTCGCCGTAGTCCAGGACGCAACGCTAGCCGACGGTGGTGCTGAATATCAAATTAGGGTCGGTATAGATAAAGACGCTAAAACCGTCACCATCGAAGATAATGGTATCGGTATGACCCGTGATGAGGTGATCGATAATCTGGGTACTATCGCGAAGTCGGGTACTGCGGCATTCGTCGACCAACTTAGCGGCGACGAGAAAAAAGATAGCCAGCTTATCGGTCAATTTGGCGTTGGTTTTTACTCTTCTTTTATCGTTGCCGATCGCGTCGAGGTTGTGACGCGCAAAGCAGGTACAGAAGAGGCAACCCATTGGGAGTCCGCGGGCGAAGATGAGTTTAGTATTGATACCGTCTCGCGTGATGAGCCAGGGACGACTATCGTGTTGCATCTGAAAGAGGATGCATCGGAATTTGCCGATGATTGGCGGGTGCGTAGTGTCATCAAGAAGTACTCAGACCATATCGCTGTGCCGGTACTGATGCCTAAGGCGCCTAGTCCTGCACCCTCAGATGATGACGCAGAAGCAGATATCGAAGTCGATGCGGCTGTGGTTTGGGAGCCGATTAATGAGGCGAAAGCACTCTGGACGCGCAGTCGAAGCGATGTCAGCGACGAAGAATATGTGGAGTTTTATCGCCACGTTTCTCACGATTATGAAGATCCGTTGAGCTGGAGTCACAATCGTGTTGAAGGCAAGCTTGAATATACGTCGTTGCTTTATCTGCCTCAGAAAGCACCGTTTGATATGTGGAACCGTGAAGCTGCTCGTGGCTTGAAATTGTACGTCCAGCGCACCTTTATTATGGATGATGCCGAGCAATTTTTACCGTTGTATTTGCGTTTCGTCAAAGGTGTGCTCGATTCAAACGATCTTCCGTTAAACGTTTCTCGTGAGATTTTACAGCAGAGTCCTGCGGTAGATTCGATGAAGTCAGCAATGACTAAGCGTGTGATCGATATGCTGCAAAAGATGGCTAATAAGGAGCCGGAGCAGTATCAGGGTTTTTGGGATACTTTTGGACAGGTGCTAAAGGAAGGTCCCGGAGAAGATTTTGCTAATCGTGAAAAAATCGCGAAACTCCTTCGTTTCAGCACTACGCACACTAATGTTGAGACGCAAGACGCTTCACTGGACGATTATGTGGCGCGGATGAAGCCCGAACAGACAGCAATTTACTACGTGGCTGCAGATAATTACACGACGGCGACGAATAGCCCGCACCTAGAAGTTTTCCGTAAAAAGGGCATCGAAGTGCTGCTGCTGTCAGATCGCGTAGACGAATGGCTTATGAGTCATCTGATGGAGTTTGAAGGTAAAGCGCTTAAAGATGTGGCGCGAGGCGACTTAGATTTAAGTGCCGACTCCGAGGAAGAGAAAGCTGAGCTTGAAGCGGCTAAAAAGTCTTCCGAAGACCTCGTTGAGCGAATGCAGGCGGTACTCACTGAGCGTGTTGCTGCAGTTAGGCCGACGGTACGCTTAACAGATTCCCCCGCGTGCCTGGTTGTCGGTGAGCATGAAATGGGCGCGCAAATGCGCCGTATTCTTGAGTCTGCGGGGCAAGCGTTACCTGAAAGCAAGCCAACGCTGGAGATCAACCCTGGGCATCCGCTGGTAAAACGACTTGATGCAGAGCAGGTCGAAGATCGTTTTGTAGACCTATCGAATATTATTATGGATCAGGCGATGCTTGCTGAGGGTTCTTCGCTAGAGGATCCCGCAGGATACGTTCGTCGACTCAATAAACTATTGGTAGAGTTGAGCGATAGCTAAAATTTGCCGGCATTCTGAGATGCGCTGTGGTCGTAAGCTGCAGTGTATCGAAGTTCAGGCTGATGCCTGTATCGTTTATCAGCAGGCGTTTTTACCCGACAGTGCAAGGGTGTCTTATGTGTAGATGCCCGCTAGGTTGGCTATTACTGATGCCGCGGTAGCTTTTGTTACGCGGGCCCGCTAATGTCTCTCTGTTAATTTAAAGGATATGGCTAAGATGCGAGTAACGGTATGGCGGCATGGGGAAGCGGGCGCCGCCCCGAGAGATGAGGATCGCCCGCTGACCGAGCGAGGTCGATTGTCTCTCGCTGCTGCGATGCCTGAATTCCATACTTTATGCGCCTCAGTTGAGCCGACTTTGATCCATTTCAGCCCACTGCTGAGGACTGTGCAGACGGCTGGGATTATTGCAAAACACTGCGCCGCTGCGACCTTAGTGTCCTGCGACGCGCTGGCTCCGGGTACGAATATCCGCGAGCCGGAGTCGTTCTTAGCTGATAGCGATGCTACCCATTTGGTTTTGGTCACGCACCAGCCCTTTGTGTCCGAGTTGATTTGGCACTGGCTGGGTGATCTGGACGTGCCACCTTTAAGCCCCGGTGGATTTTGTCTTCTCGATTTAATCGCGCCGACACGGGGCGGCGCTGTGTTGTTACATGCGGTTCCAGACATATTGGATCGCTATCGGTGAGTGCACTACCCCCACGAGAACTGTGCTTCGAGGTCGATGGCTTGGCCTATTCGGGCTTGGCATGGGGCGATCCTACCTGGCCAATTGCACTGGCACTGCATGGCTGGATGGACAATGCCGCTTCCTTTTCTCGGCTTGGTCCGCTGCTCAAGCATCATCAGATAATCGCACTCGACCTCTCCGGCCACGGTCTAAGTAGTCATCGGTCGGTCGATGCGACTTATCAGATATGGGATGATATTCCTCAGCTGGTGAGTATTGTTGATCAGCTATCTTGTGAGACGGTATCAGTCATCGGCCATAGTAAAGGCGCGGCGATCGCCGCTTTATTAGCCGCGGTGCTAGGCGATCGCTGTGATCATTTGGTCATGATTGATGGCTTCCTTCCAAAGGCAGTGGAGTCTGAGGATGCGCCCCAGCAGCTCCTCCGGTTTGTTCGTGACCGGCAAAAATATATCGCCCGACCGGACAGGCATTTCGACTCGTTAGCGGGATTTATTGAAAAGCGCACCCAATATGGGTTTAGTGAAGACAACGCCCGCGTGTTTGCGCCGCGCGCCTTAGAATCGGTGGCTGATGGGCTGCGGATGCGAAATGATCCAAGACTATTTGGTGCGTCGGCTGTTAAGCTAGACGGCAAGATGTGTGAGCAGTTTTATGGCGCTCTTTCTGTGCCGACACTGTGTATTCTGGGGGAAGAAGGCTTTTTTATTCGTGGGCGAGGGCGGCGTATTCGCGACGAGGCCGCCGCAGCCATTTCAGACTTTCGCAGCGCGATTTTTCCAGGCAGCCATCACGTGCATTTAGAACATAGCGCAGAGCTCGTGGCGCTCCGTATAGATACCTTTCTGGAGACGAGTCAATGAAGTCAATGCTACTAGTTATTCTGTTGTTGAGCACTGGACGCGCTGATGCACAGGGGCTCTCGGATGTTATGTCATTTATTGACACGCAGTGGTCGACTGAGCGTTTCAAATCTAGCCTAGACACGGTCAGAGGCTTTCCGATTGCACTGGGTAAAATGAAGAAAATCAGCGGTACCTGGCAGCCCGAAGTGTTTGAGCCCGTCACCGGAGAATTGCTTCGTGAGACTTGGCAGGTAACCGATGTGTCGGTTGTAGGTTTGTTCGACGAGACCGTCGAGATGCTCTCAACATTTGCAGAACTGCGTTATTTTTGTGCGAGCAGAGAATGCGGTAACGCCTCAGAGTGGGCGAGCCGAGTTTATCAACAAAGGCTGCTTTATGGACGCGATGAATTCTTGCGTTTTGCGGCTTTTCAAACGCCACAGGGTCGCTGGGTTACAATATTTAGTGCTGCCCGATCCGCTGATCGTCAATATTTGCATATTGATTCGATCAATCCGGAACAGTAGTACCGCGCGTTCTTAACGCAGTCGTTGTAGCTGCAGCAACGATAAAAATTCTTTGCGTGTGCGCGCATCCTCTCGGAATGATCCGAGCATGGTGGATGTCTTGGTCACTGAATTTTGTTTCTCGACACCGCGCATCATCATGCACATATGCTCGGCTTCAATAATAACGCCAACGCCCCAGGCGTCGGTCGTACCCTGTACTGCGTTTGCGATTTGGACTGTGAGTTGTTCTTGTATTTGCAGCCTGCGTGCATACATGTCCACGATACGCGCGACCTTAGACAAGCCTAATACCTTGCCGCGTGGAATATACGCAACGTGGCAACGGCCAATAAATGGCAGCAGGTGATGTTCGCACATTGAATACATTTCAATATCTTGTACCAGCACCATCTCAGTCGAGTCGGTGGGGAAAAGGGCGTCATTAACTACAGTCTTTAAGTCTTGTTGGTAGCCCCGTGTCAAAAACTCAAAGGCCTTCGCTGCGCGCCTAGGTGTGTCGAGTAGCCCCGGCCGTGTAGGATCTTCACCAACCGCCTCAATAATGCCTTTCCAATGTGCGTCCATTCGTACCTCCTTTTCAGTATAGAGATGCTAGCATAGTCAGCCGCTTGCTTTTGGATTTATACAGTG
>CAWUXF010000002.1:0-18152 GCA_963926325.1 uncultured Luminiphilus sp.
ATAATAACTGCAGCCCTTATCACTTCAGATCCGACGTCTAGCGCGTTAAAGTGTAGGAATAAAGACAGTACCAGCCCAAAAAACTGCAATTTCTGCATAAAATGAAGTTTTAAGCGTCAAAACTATCGTTAACACCTACTATTAAAGCGACTGCAGAATTACAAGTCGCTGAGGTATCTATTAGAACCATCCGCGTGATTCGCGTGCCAACTGGCAATTTCCGCAGGCTTGTACGAGTGTGAGATGGCAACATTCCTTGATTAGTGACGTCTCTACAGAAGCCGTACATTTAGCACGGCGGGAATACTCCGCACCGCATCAATTGTCTCTTGGCTAGGCTGAAGACCAATGTCGAGAATATTGTATGCAATATCATCGCGGCTTTTATTGACCATATCGACAATATTGATTTCATGGTCCGCAAATATAGAGAGTACTTTTCCAAGCACTCCGGGCTTATTTTCATTAGTAAATGTTAAGCGCGCATGCGTGTTGCCATGACCGCGCGCCAACTCCGTTGCGGGAAAATTGACGGAGTTTTTGATATTACCGTGCTCGAGGAAGTCCCGTAGCTGCGCAACGGCCATTGCGGCGCAATTCTCTTCCGCCTCGGCCGTACTCGCGCCAATATGTGGCATCGCAATCACGGAATTATGATTGATCAACCAAGGCTCGGGGAAATCACAAATATATTGCCTTAATGCACCGGCATCCAAGGCGCTAACGACCGCTTTAGAGTCGACGATTGACGCCCGAGCAAAGTTTAAAATGGTTGCGGTCGATTTCATCAACTTTAAGGTGTCTTCGTTGATCAAATTCTGGGTGGCTGCGATCGCGGGGACGTGCAGCGTCATGTAATCGACTCTGCCAAGTAGCTGTTCAAGGCTTTCCATCCGCTTAACATTCGAGGACAACCGCCAGGCAGCATCGATAGATAGGGCCGGATCGTAACCCACTACTTTCATGCCCAGTGCTAATGCTACATCGGCAACCAGTGACCCAATTGCGCCCAGACCGACAATACCTAGTGTCTTACCAATGAGCTCACTACCCGCATAATGCTTCTTTTCTTGCTCTAGCAGTTTTGCCATCTCGTCTGAATCATCCATCTCGGTCAGACTATTTACATAATCGCGACCTTGAAGAATGCCTCTCGAACCAAGCAATAATCCCGCCAGAACTAGCTCCTTTACGGCATTGGCATTGGCCCCTGGCGTATTAAAGACAACAACACCTTTCTGTGTATATTCAGGCGTAGGTATATTGTTAGTACCAGCGCCGGCACGCGCAATCGCGAGTACGGTATCAGGTAGCGAAGCGTCGTGTAGCTTTTGACTGCGGAGTAAGACGCCATGGGGCTGGTCTTGCGCTTCAGAGACTTGATAAAAATCGGCAGGAAATCCTGATAAACCCCTAGCAGAAATTTTATTGTAGGTTCGAATATAAAACATGGTCTAGGTCCCTTGTTGTGTTGTTATTACCTGAGCGTAGCCCCAGCCAATCCATTGCATGAGTTGCTTAATGTCGTTGGTTTCGACGGTAGCACCACCCCAAATTCTTAGGCCTGGAGGTGCATCTCTGTAAGCACCAATGTCATAGGCCACGTGCTCGTGCCCGAGTAGAGAGACCAAGGCTTTAATCTGTTCTGCGCTGGCATCAAGGGTTAGACAGATGCTGGTATTCGATATTGTTGCGTGCTCTTTAGCTAAAAACTGTAGCCAGTCGTGTTGTTCGACATAGTCTGATACCGCAGCTAAGTTGGCTTCTGAGCGTTGTATGCAAGCGTTGAGTCCGCCTAAAGATTCGACCCATTGCAACGCGTCAAGGTAGTCTGCTACACAGAGCATAGAAGGGGTGTTGATAGTTTCTCCTCTGAAGATACCTTCTATCAACTTACCGCTTTTAGTTAGACGGAAAATTTTAGGCAGTGGCCATGGTGGCGTATATGACTCAAGTCGTTCAACCGCGCGCGGGCTTAGTATCAGCATTCCGTGTGCGCCTTCACCGCCCAAAACTTTTTGCCAGCTGTAGGTGATCACGTCTAATTTTGGCCAGGGCAGATTCATGGCAAAGACTGCCGAGGTGGCGTCACAAATAGTCAGCCCTGAGCGGTCGTCAGAAATCCAATCAGCATGAGGGACTTTGACGCCACTCGTTGTGCCGTTCCACGTAAATACTAAATCATGATCGGAATTCACTTCGCTCAATTCTGGCAGCGAACCATAGTCGGCGCTGATATGCTGAACCTGATCGAGCTTCAGTTGGTTTTTGATATCGTTAGCCCAATCACCGCCAAACGATTCCCATGACAAAACGTCTACTGGCCTAGGTCCCAATAGAGACCATAGGGCCATCTCCACAGCGCCGGTATCTGAGGCCGGCACAATGCCTATCCTGTAGTCGTCGGGGATACCCAGAATCTCACGCGTTTTATCTATTGCAAGTCCCAGCGTTTTTTTGCCAATAGCGGAGCGATGGGAGCGACCTAAACTGCTGATATTTAATGACGAGAGATCGTAGCCAGGTCGCTTACTGCAAGGACCTGATGAAAAGTGGGGATTAGTAGGCTTGGCGTTTGGCTTCATAGCGGTTTCCAGCAAGGTATCAATGGCTAACTGACTTAGTGGCGACGTAGATGGCGACGTAGATGGTGACGTAGATGGTGACGCATTCTAATACAAACAACGCCGTTGGCCCGTTTGATGACGCACTTTTTATTAATGAATATTCTTGAGGTTCATGATTTTGGTAAGATTCAACTCTGATTTGTGGTCAGTGACAGGCTTGGATAACGCTTTAATTGGCTTCAAATTTAGAATTCTTGGCCTTTAATAGTGGCTTTGCCAACCTTTTCCCATGGCATCGACACTGCTGCGAACGCAAGTTAAATTGTTTTATGCAATGAGCCAAAAAAACACAGGGATCATGGTTTCCGCGAGCAATGGCTTAACTTTTGTCCTTCAACAATAGGGACCACACATGCGCTTTTGGCTGCTTAAAACCGAGCCTGATGAATTTAGCATTGACGATCTTGCCGCGGCAGGCGCGGTTGGTGTGCCCTGGGATGGTATTCGTAATTATCAGGCGCGTAACTATTTGCGAGACCAGGTGTCTGCTGGTGATCGGGCACTCATCTATCATTCTAGTTGCGCCAAGGTAGGCGTAGCGGGCGTGGGGCGGGTAGTCTGTGACGGTTATCCAGATCCGGCGCAGTTAGACCCAGATAGCCGCTACTATGACCCTAAGGCTACGCAGACTGCGCCACGCTGGTACCAAATTGACTTGATGTTTGAGCGGCGTTTTGATGATGTGATCCCGCTTGTGCGATTGAAGCAAACGCCGGCGCTGGCGTCTATGGTGCTCATTCGCCATGGCCGATTGTCAGTCCAACCGGTCACTTTATCTGAATGGAATATTGTCCTCGCGCTGGGTTCAAACCCCGTCGATTGACTTAGATCCGGGCCCTGTCTTTGTGTTAATTGGCGGTTGTAGCGCACAGATAAATCGACCGGCGATGATGTCTCTTGGAAGTCAGCAGCGCTGCAGTTTGGTGGGCGCAGTTTCAGATAAAAGTGCGCTTAAGCTTTTCGGGCAATTTTTCGGGCAATAATATGGCGAGCTCTGAGCTGTCCGCATTGCTTTATCTGGCGATATGGTAAAGCTGCAATCAACCACAAATTGTCTGATATGTGGCATTTCATGTAAATGCGGACTCACCCGCTATTGGGGCTATCTCGAGCTCAAAAGTCGTGGCTTGCTAAATCTCCATCGCCCTGAGAGGATCTGCACAAATACGCATCAATCACTAGAAGCCGATCATGCCGGAAAACCAAAAAGACCATCTCACCACCCACCAGGCCGAAGACGACGTGCGCAACGAGGAACTGTTGATCTACGTCGATGGCAAAATCGTACCCAAGGCGCTGGCCGTAGTATCCGTTTACGATTCAGGTTTTATGATGGGAGACGGTGTCTGGGAGGGTTTGCGTCTATACAAAGGTGTTTGGGCCTTTTGGGATGAGCATCTTGACCGTTTGTTCGAGGCGGCAAAAGCTGTCGACCTTGACCTGACGCTTGATCGCGATGGTTTTAAACAAGCGCTGGTAGATACTCAAGCTGCGAATGCCATGCACGATAATGCGCATGCCCGTCTGATGGTCACCCGTGGGATTAAAAGCCGGCCCTTTCAGCACCCAAATCTGTCGCTGCAAGGGCCGACTATCGTAATTATCATGGAACATTCTCGGCCAAATATGCCGCGGCCCATTACCCTGGCAACGGTGCCGCATTTGCGCGGTCTACCGATGACACAAGATCCAAAGCTAAACTCTCACTCTAAACTAAACTGTATTTTGGCCTGTATTGCGGCGCAAAAGGCCGGTGCAGACGAGGCATTGATGCTAGATCTACACGGTTTCGTGAATACCACTAACGCATGTAATTTTTTTATCGTTAAAAAAGGTGCGGTGTGGACCAGTACTGGCGACTACTGTATGAACGGCATTACGCGCCAAAAGGTGATTGATCTGTGCCGTCTCAATGATATTCCTGTGTATGAGCGCAACTTTTCGTTGGTTGATACCTACAGTGCTGACGAGGCATTCTTGACGGGTACCTTTGGTGCCCAGACGCCAATTTCGCATATTGATGGTCGGCAAATTGGTGGCGGTGAGATGGGGCCAGTAACGCAACGCCTACGCGACCTCTATCAGGTTCTAATCACGCAGCACACTAGACCTCACTAGTGCGCGGGCCTGCAAAAACTATCGCCATGTGGTCGGGTCCACGCAATTTATCAACGGCACTGATGTATTCGTTTGCGGCGCGCAGCGACTGTACTATTTGGGACGAACCTTTTTATGCGGCTTATCTGGCCGCAACGGGTATTGAGCATCCGATGCGCGAGCAAATATTGACTGCGCACGAGACGAACGCAGTTCGAGTCGCCCATGATTGCGGCCAAAAATCACCCACAGGAAAATCGCTTTTTTATCAAAAGCATATGACCTTGCATATGCTCAGAGCGTTTGATCGTGGTTTTATGCGTCGTTGCGATAACGTATTTTTGATCCGTCATCCATCATTGGTGGTCGCGTCATATGCAAAGAAACGCGAAGGCCCCAGCTTGGATGACATTGGGTTTCCACAACAAGCCCGACTTTTTGACGAGGTAGGGCAGTGGCTAGGTAGGCCACCTTTAGTCGTCGATAGTCAGGACATTTTAGCCAATCCAAGGCAAACCCTGAGCCGACTGTGTGCCGCTGTGGGTATTAGCTTTGAGCCGAGTATGCTCTCGTGGCCACAAGGTGGCCATCAAGATGATGGTGTTTGGGCGGCACATTGGTATGGCGCAGTGCATCGTTCACAGGGATTTTCGCCCGCCACTGCGATGACAAAAGAATTGTCTGGCCCCTATGAGGACTTGGTCACCAAGGCTTTGCCCTACTATGAGGCGCTCGCCGCCCATAAGTTATAAGTCGGTCCGGCGGGGCAAATTTAACTGTTTCTCTTAGCGCTTGAGCGCGCTCAAAGGGCATTTTATAGGGAACAAACGAATGTTGTCTTGAATGCGTTTGTTTAGTCAATATCAGCCTAGGGGCAGAAAGCTAATGCTATGCGACATTATTCATGGCTTCGCACTAGGTCTAACGTAGAATCGCCCTATGCGAGACCACCACCTTCCTATTGTTGATCAATTGCCGGCGATTCATCGTGCGCTGAAGGACAACTCCGGATTAGTGCTGCAGGCGGAGCCTGGGGCGGGTAAATCTACGGTATTACCACTGAGTCTTTTGGCGGCTGATTATCTTCACGGGCAAAACATCATCATGCTTGAACCGCGACGGGTTGCCGCGCGTTCCATCGCCCATTATTTGGCTTCGAGCTTGGGTGAATCAGTCGGCGAGACGGTCGGTTATCAAGTGCGCAATGACCGTAAGCATAGTCATAAAACACGGCTAGAGATTGTCACTGAGGGCGTGCTTACTCGACGTCTACAACGTGACCCAGAGCTCAGTGGCATTGGGTTGATAATTTTTGACGAGTTTCATGAGCGCTCCATACACGCTGACCTCGCTTTGATGCTCAGCGTGGAGGTGCAGCATGCACTGCGCGAAGACCTGAAGATTCTGGTGATGTCTGCAACCCTTGATGTCGATCGCGTTGCGTCGTACCTAGGCGACGCTGCAATCATCAATTGTCCAGGTAGAGCCTATCCAGTCGCCATTGAACATCTTTCGGCACCGGATAAGTATGGGCTATCAGCGGCGATAGTAGCGGCGGTTCGAACGGCACTTGGACAACAAGATAGCGGCGATGTACTGGTTTTCCTGCCGGGACGAGCTGAGATTGAACGCGGCCTTCAGGCGGTTCAGGCCGCCATGGATTCTCTGCCGCTCAAAGAGGGTGTCGAGCTGCGTTTATTGCCACTCTATGGCGGTCTATCGTTAGCCGATCAGGAGCGCGTATTAACGCGCGATACACAGGCGCATCGACGGGTGATTTTTTCCACCAATATCGCCGAGACCAGTCTGACTATTGAAGGTATCACCGGTGTGGTTGACAGTGGTCTCGAGCGTCGAGTCTGTTATGACCCAGTAAGTGATATGACCCGTCTAGAGACTGTGCGGGTATCTAAAGCGTCGGCAATTCAGCGTGCCGGTCGAGCGGGCCGGTTGAGTCCGGGCCACTGCTGGCGACTCTGGCCTTTATCAGTCCATCAGCAGCTGGAAGATTATCAAGCCGAAGAAGTCTGTGCCGCCGACCTGAGTAGTGCCTTACTCGAGCTGTTTGCTTGGGGCTTGACGGATGTTGAGCAGATTCCCTGGCTCACCAAGCCCCCTCGAGCGCATGTAGACGTGGCCTGCAAGAATCTTAGGCGACTGGGACTGATCGATGATAAGCAGCAGCTGATTGGTCGGGCAGTCGAGGTATCCAAGCTCGGCGTGAGTCCTAGGGTCGGAGCGATGCTCCTCTATGCAATTGCCGAGACAGAAGTCGGAGCAGCTATTAAGCAAAGCCCGACGCTAGCGGTAGCCTGTCGAACGGCCGCTTTGGTCGCCGACAGAGATATTTTCTATGGTCGGCAGTCTACCGATCTGGATCAGCGTTTGATCGCACTAAACGATTACCAACGGGATAGAAAAACGGCGGCCAATCGTTATCCATTGCACCGCGCTGCTGTCGCTGATGCCTTGACAACAGCGGGCAATTTATTTCGTCGACTTTCAGGAAAAGCCTTGCCTACACCGATGTCGACGGCAAATACAGCACATCAACAATGTTTAGGCGATCTGCTGTTACGTGCGTTTCCCGACCGATTGGCGAAACGTCGTGGGCAAACACTGCGCTACCAATTAGCCAATGGGCGCGGTGTTATGTTGGCCGAGGGCGATCCGCTTGGCAGCGCTGAATGGCTGGTCGTGGCAGATGCTGACGGCCAAAAGTCAGATGGGCGAATTTATAGCGCGGTAGCGTTAGCAGAGTCGACCGTGCTGGCTTTTGTGACGCCCCGGCTGCGCCATGAAGACGACATTCAGGTGAGTGTTGATGGACGCAACCTCAGTCGTCGTCGCAAGGCTTATTACGAGGCGTTGCAGGTGAGTAGCGCTAATCCAGAGCCGCTCGCGGGTGCTGACCTATTTGAACACTTACCCGCTATTTTTCAGCGTATGGGGTTTGCTTTATTACATTGGACTGATGCCTGTGACGCTTGGTTGGATCGGGTCGCTTGGTTGAGCAAATTCAACGAGGTTATCCCAGCTTTCACAGAAGCTTCACTGCTGGCAACGATTGATATATGGCTACTACCCTATGTGCCCAAAATCACACGACTTGCTGATCTGAAAAAACTACCCACGCTGAGCTTATTAAAGGCACAGCTGGATTACGCGCAGCAGCTATTAGTAGATAGCGATGCCCCCGAAAGCTTCACCACTCCGAGTGGTAGAACCGTGGGTATACAGTACAACGCGGATGCTGACCCTATCGTGTCCATTCAGTTACAGGAGCTGTTCGGTCAGCTCGAATCCCCAAAGCTCGCAGGGGGCAAAGTAACCCTGCGGTTCGAATTATTATCGCCGGCGAGGCGGCCAATACAGACGACAAGTGATCTGGCTGGCTTCTGGATAGGCTCATATTTTGACGTCGCAAAGGATATGCGAGGTCGCTACCCAAAGCACCGCTGGCCGGATCAGCCATTACTCGAGCGCGCAGGTAAGTCCATAAAAAAGCGGTAGTCGGTTGTAGATCTATGCATGGGTGGCGGGCTTGAATTTCGTCCGTGTTCAGGCTTTAAGTATTCACTGAGTTGCTGAGTCCGCTCAATACTGTGCCTGACAGGGCGATGGCGCCAATGAATCGCTGAACACGAGTGACTTGGCATTGACGCGCGCCTCGCTGGATAGCTGATCAAAAGCCGCTTGCTGCAGCATACTCACCTGCGTTTCCGACATCCCGAGTTCAAAGCCCGAACACTCATGAGTTCCCAGGGAACGCGGATCTAAACCTGTGAGATTGCCAAAAACCACCAAGGCTTCTAAATAATAACCGAAGTGGCTCGCGTGATATTGGTCATAACTCCAGAGATCAATTTTGCCCGCATCAATCCCGTCGTAAGGATTAGCATCTGCGAGACCGCTGCCGATAGCCCTCAGCCAAGCTTCACCCACGGCATTGACAGCTATGACCCCCGGCGTAGCGGCGGCGAGGTCGTATCCGTCGCGGACATCGCGGGTCATCCGCTCAAGTGACGTACCACTCCAGTGTTTGTTGGATAAATAAACTTGATCCGCGCGTGGCCACGTTGCGGTGAGAAATACCGCAACGTCAGGATTGATTCGACGGAGAAACGCTACCATGGCGGCGGTGCTGTTCACCAATGTCTTGGCATCGCCGGGTTTGTTGGGATCTAGGGTGCTGTAGCCGTGCATGACCACTTGATCCCACGGTGTCTGCCCAATCACTGCGAGTTTGTGGTCTAAATGAAACTGAATATCACTACCGCCACGAGTTTCCAAGAAAACGTTGTAGTCGAGCCCAGCTTGCTGAGTAAAAGATTTGAACAATGCAGGAACACCACCCAGGCCCTCGTCATTAAGATCCACCACTGTATTTGCACGGTAGTAGCGCGCAGAGGAGCCCCAGCCAAAGGTAAAACTGTTGCCGATAAATAATGTCGACGTTTCTGCTATTGCGACGGGTGTCGTCAATAGCATAAAAAGAAATACCAAGGGTTTTACAGTCATTTTCTTATCTCTTCATTCCGAATTTTGGTCGTAATTGATGGCAGTGATCTGGGCCGCGATCTGGGCAGATATGCACACAGCACGCAAGTATGACTCTCGTTTAGTGATGGTCTATCAAGCAGTTTGGGCCTGGCAGCTCATGGCTGCATCTATCGAATAGCAGATGGCATGTTATATCGGCCTTAAGTCAGCGCAAGCCCTTACTGATAATAGGTTCGGCGTCTGCGGTCCAAGGCGCATATTTGTGCATGGTAGCGAGAAATAAAGGCATGTTGAGCAATGTATCTAGCCAGCGCTTTAAGTATTCGAATGGGTGTTGGGAAAACCAGTGTGCATCGACCATGGCAAACTGACGGACAAAAGGAAACAGCGCGATGTCGCAGATACCAATGTGGTCCCCATGCAGCCAATCGGCCTCGCGGAGTGCGTTATCGATTGCGGCTAAATATGGGAGTGCCTCGCCGCGGTAGAATTCGGCCGCTTGCTCAGGATGGCGGTCTGCGTATTTGTACTTGTCTAACAGCGTTTTGAACGGGCCATCGTTATCGTCTAGCCAGGCTTGCGCGCTTCTAGTCTTAGCTGGTCTCAGCCAGTTTTTCGGGTCCGATTGCGTCAATGACCACAACATAATAGCCAAGCTTTCTTCTAGCACCTCACCAGTGGGCTGCACGAGTACGGGCACGGTACCTTTCGGCGACACATCGAGCATGGCGGCGGGTTTGTTTCGCAGCGTTATCTCGCGGTGCTCGCAAATAATCCCCGCATAGGCGAGGGCCATACGCGCACGCATGGCATAGGGGCAGCGACGAAAAGAATACAAAATGGGCAAAGATGACAACGGCGTTACCTTATTGCGCGCAAGGCGTAGCTGTGAGATTTAAACGCTTTATAAGGTCAGCTTACCTTGCTGGGGTCTATTCATGAAGTTTTTTGATTAGTGTACTGCAGCGTTTTTTGATAAGTTGCCCGCCCGTTTTTAACGCAGAGACCAACACTATGTTTGACGTAAATACCTACTTCGACGGCAATGTGGCATCTATCGCCTTCCAAAGCGAGACGCGCCCAGCAACCGTTGGTGTTATGGCCCCAGGCGATTACGAATTTGGCACCAGTCAGTTCGAAACGATGACCGTTGTGAATGGTGCGTTGACAGTTTTATTACCTGCGCAGACACAATGGCAGACATTTGAAGCTGGCGAGGTATTTGAAGTGCCAGCAGATAGCCGCTTCAAAGTTAAAGTGTTGGTAGATACCGCTTATCTGTGTACCTATGGGCAATGAATATAAGTTTGTGCATGCTAACGTTTTGCAGATAAAGCTTTATCCTAGACATCATTACACTCCGTAACAGCGCATTTATCGTCCATTGAGCAAGAGGCTAATATGATTCGTCCCTTTCATCTCGCACTACCTTCGGCAGACCTGGCCAGTACGCGGACATTTTATACCGAGGTCATGGGTTGTCGGGTAGGGCGCGAAGCGAGTAGTTGGATTGATCTGGACCTATTTGGTCATCAATTAGTCTTTCATCACTGTGGCGGCGAGACCTTAGGGCAATACTTCAATCCGGTCGATGAGCACCAAATACCACTGCCCCATTTTGGTGTGATCTTAAAATCTGCTGACTTCGATAATCTTGCGGCGCGCTTACAGGGACAGGTAGAATTTATTGTCGCACCCTACAGGCGGTTTAAGGGTACGCCTGGCGAACAGGACACCCTGTTTTTTCTAGACAATAACGGTTATGCCATTGAGTTTAAAAGCTTTGAAGATGATCGTTTTATTTTTGAGCCGTTCGAGTCAGACCAGTAGCCACACCGCTTTTTTTTGCGTTGCTGGCGGGCTTGTTTAAGCAACAATAAAAACCTTTTGCACTTTGATGAGTGGTTCTTAAAAACAATGAAGTAAGCCCCCCTTAAGAGCGAAGGTTTTACTCCGCTACGGTGTGAAACGTAGTGCAAATCGATGCACCTGCATCGTAAAGGTCCCTGATCTATTGGAGGGACATTCGCAGGATTAGCTTTTTGTTAGCGTCGGTCTAAGGGCAAAAAGACAGATAAAACGGCGTGCACTGTCTAGAAATCGAGAGGTAGCGTCAGTGCTGTGATGGTGGGATCGCAAAAATCCTGCGCCACGATATGCCCGTTTGACGCTGAAATTTTTCCGCCTTCAGGCCAGTCGGTAACACAGCTGATAAAACAAAATTGGTAACGGTTTACCTCCGCGGTTTGCATGTCATAGCGACTATCACCAAAAAAGCATACCCTTTCGTAATTCGGTGTAATTAGCTCGGCGGCATGGGCTTGCTTTTATCATTACCCAACACATCGATAAAACAATAGCGTAGCGCTTCGCGCTCTAACAACAGCTCGATCTCATCACTGCGGCCACCCGACAGAATCATCATAGGCACACCGGCGGCATAGGCTTTTAACAGAAACGCTCTGGCGCCTGGCAGCATTGGTGAATTTGCTTGATATTCATTGCAGAGCAGACCAAAGCGCTGCGCGGCTGCGACTTGCTCGGCTTCACTATTGGGCAGCGCTAAGATTTTCTCAAAGAAATAGCGCAGTTTGATGTAGCGGCTTATGCCGCCATTAGCGTGGTGGTAGGCGACAAACGCGTCGACTTTTTCACTGGGATATTTAGCTAAGGCATCTCTGAATGCGCGAGATTTAGCTAGATTCGTCTCAAATAGCACACCGTCAAAATCAAAGAGAAGCAGATCAAAGGATTTCATTTAGCGTGTGGCCCATGCAACTCATGCCTATTCGACGTTAGCTAGCAAAGCCATTGCCGATTGCAGCTTCACCCATGCGCACAAGACGTGACGTCTGCACCGCAGCTTGGCGATTAACGACTGCTTTACGGTATTCTGGGTCGGTTACCATCTCTAAAAATGCACCTGCGTTTGGGTAGTGTGCAATAAATATTTGATCCCAATGTTCATCGTCAGGGCCTATAAGAACAGTTTCAGGCTGTCCCCGCCAAGCGATACTGCCACCAACACGTGAAAAAATGGGGCCGCTGGTTTTGCCATATTCGATATAGGCCTGCTCGCCAGTCATATCGTTAGCCGCCAGCGGATGATCGCTGGGATACTCAGCGTGCTGGCGAAAGCGCAACATATTCAACATAAAAATAGGCGTGCTGCGATCTAGTGCCTTAAACGCCGCAAAATTTTGGCTCGAGGGGTCAACGAAGTTTTCTATAGTGCGCATTTTTTGACGGCTCCACTGTTATCATTGCTGCTGAATAGGAAAACTACCATAAGCCGACGCAACATCGTTGACAATGGTAGCAGGCGCGGCGGGATTTCTTTAACGTGTCTGCAATCAGAAACGGTCTGTGCATTGTTGCTGTGAAATAGCGCAGCCAAGCCGGCTCCGTGTTCAAATTTTGCCAATGGGAGGCACTGTGACATCGATCATCCGTACGCATTTTAACGAACACGCCAAAGTTGTAGCAGCGTTGGAAGATATCGTTGTAGATATTGCCGCGGCTGGACAATTGTGTGCTGAGGCAATCGCTGCAGGGCATCGTATTTACTTATGTGGTAACGGGGGCTCTGCTAGCGATGCGCAACATATCGCCGCGGAACTCATTGGACGTTTTGTTGGTGAGCGTCGTGCGCTACCCGCAATTGCGCTTAACACCGACACCTCTGCACTCACCGCCATTGCGAACGATTACGGATACGACCATGTTTATGTACGTCAGGTCGAAGGTTTGTGTCAGGCAGGTGATGTCCTGATAGGTATTTCTACATCGGGTCAGTCAGCAAATGTGAATTTGGCGGTCGTTGCAGCGCAGGCATTAGGCTGTAAAACGGTTGCGCTTTCGGGAAAGGGCGGGGGTGTGTTGCGTGGATTGGTTGATGCGGCGGTTGTTGTTCCGTCCGATGTCACAGCGCGAATACAGGAATGTCATATTTTAATTGGCCACGTCTTATGTGACCTTATCGAGCAAAATCTAGACTTGGTCTAGGATCATGGCCTGATGCCATATTGCCCCTAAAAAGCCTAAATTCTGCGCCCGTGGCTTGAATTCGATGGACGCGTGCGGCTTAGTTAGTGTTTTTTATTTCACTGATACGGCACTAGGTAACACCCATATGATTATGGCAAGGACGTGACGATGGCGACAAAAGCGGCTTTTCTCGATAGAGACGGTGTTATCAATATCGATCACGGTTATGTGTATCGCTGGGATCAATTTGAATTTATCGCCGGCGTTGAGTCAGCATTACATGCGCTACAGGAATCTGGTTATACATTGGTTATTGTGACTAATCAGTCGGGTATCGCCCGGGGATATTTCACTGAGACTGACTTTCTGGCGCTGAGCCAGCAGCTCACCCAAGATCTAGAGGTCAAAGGTATACATTTGGCGGGCATTTACCATTGTCCCCACCATCCTGAAGCGGGCTTAGGAAAGCTCAAAGCACAATGCGATTGCCGCAAGCCCGCACCGGGATTGATCTTGCGTGCAGCGAGAGAGTTAGACATTGATCTTACTGACTCCATATTAATCGGTGATAAGGCTTCAGACATAGAGGCGGGAAGGCGCGCCGGTGTTGGGCAGCTTTTTCAAATTACCGACGACTTACCGCAGCCGGGTGCCCGACGGGTTGAGTCGCTAGCCGCCATGACGCAATTACTGGAAAACTGATGGCCCATTGTTGTTAGAGATTACGGCGATCGTGTTAATACATCATTACAACCCCCCCCGTGCTTAGTCATCGCGGTCATTGTTAGCATAGTCGCTAGGGTACTAACGAGGATCGTGTTAAGCGTTGCGCTCGCCTGCCGCGGGGACTGACCTGCCAATAATCTTTGTTATCGCGGCCAATACAATTGGTTGGCGGGGAATAGGGTGGCTCGGTCTGAGCTCAACTAGTTTGATAGGGATATTTGGGCAGCGGTGTTGCTGTGCTAGCATCAGCAGTTCATAGACTTTAAAAGCAGCTTTAGAACCCTATGCGTGTATGTCCTTCATTTGAAAATGTCTCGGTGCTAGTCATCGGTGATGTCATGCTTGATCGATTCTGGGCGGGTGCTACGCATCGTGTCAGTCCAGAGGCGCCAGTGCCCGTGGTCAAGGTTTCCGATTGCCATAATCGCGCCGGTGGCGCAGGTAATGTCGCGGTTAATATCGCCAGTTTAGGCGCCCGCTCGAAGCTGGCAGGGCTTTGTGGTGAGGATGAGGCCGCTCAGTCGTTGCGGGCGTCAGTAGAAGCTTCGGGGGTGCAATGGGCGGTGACCCCCTGTGCGGCCGAGACAATCGTTAAATTACGTGTTTTGAGTCGTAATCAGCAGTTGCTACGCATGGACTTCGAAGCCAGTTTGAGTGAATACGCAGATGATCTATTTCTGAGTTGGCTTAAAACATTGCTGGTAGATATCGATGTTGTGGTGTTGAGTGATTACGGTAAAGGTACCCTAAGCCGCGTCGCTGAATTAATCACTCATTGTCGCGAACTCGGTAAACCGGTCTTGGTTGATCCAAAAGGGATGGATTTAAATCGCTATCGTGGCGCATCGCTATTGACCCCGAATCAGTCTGAATTTGAAGCGGTGGTCGGGAAGTGTCAATCTGACGAAGAGCTGGTTTTACGCGGGACGCAGCTTCTGGAAGACCTTGAGTTAGACGCCTTGCTCATTACCCGCAGTGAACGCGGTATGACTTTGCTCGAGCGAGGACAGCAAGCTTTACATTTACCCGCGCGTGCGCGTGAGGTTTACGATGTTACAGGCGCCGGCGATACCGTTATTTCGGTGATGGCTGGTGCTATGGGGGCTGGCGAGACATTTGCTAGTGCCACAGCCCTAGCGAATGCCGCTGCCGGTGTCGTTGTTGCAAAACTCGGTACGGCATCGGTTACCCGCGACGAGCTCAGTGCGGCGCTGGCTATGGATGTCGCTGAAAATTTACCCCACGTTGGCGCCGCTCTGACATTACCCACATTAATGGAGCGGGTTGCTCAGGCGAAAGCCTCCGGAGAACGTATTGTAATGACCAATGGTTGTTTCGATCTGCTACATGCGGGGCATGTTAGTTATCTTGACGCCGCTCGCCGGCTCGGTGATCGACTCATCGTGGCGGTCAATAGTGATGACTCCGTAGCGCGCCTCAAAGGCCCGACACGCCCCGTTAACCCATTGGCTGCCCGTATGGCGGTGCTGGCAGGCCTTCGCAGTGTCGATTGGGTAGTACCGTTTAGTGCGGACACTCCCGCAGAGTTAATCGCGCAGCTTATGCCTGATATTCTCGCCAAGGGGGGTGACTACATGGCCGAGGCCGTAGTCGGCTATGACACCGTGGTGGGCAATGGCGGTAAGGTTGTGATTCTGGACTTCTTGGCGGGCTATTCCACCAGCGGCACGATTGATAGTGTTCGTGGCAAAGTATCTGACTGAGTCTTAGACTCAGGCAGAATCCGTCTTTTTTACCGACAAAGTAATGCGCGCTGTCTCAGCGCGCTTCACAAGCACTGCGGTTGACATTAGGGGTTGATATAAGCCCTAGGCATGTCTGGCGCTGTCGGCAGATAACGATCACGAAGCAGGGTCTGTCGACTCTGCATTGAGTCCGCTTTACCGCCAATAATCACGACATCCGCAGCGCTAGTCACCTCGAGTGGATCACCACTCCAAATCACTAAATCGGCCTGTGCGCCTGTCGCTAGCACGCGTGAGCTCCCGCCGAAGACCCTGGCGGGTGTAGTGGTTAGTGCCGATAAAGCCGCGCTATGGTCCAGACCATAGGACACGGCATTACCGGCGATTTGACGAACCTTACGTGCATTATGGGTTTCACCACTGGTGAACATAATGGTTACGCCGGCGGCCTCAAGTAAGCTTGCATTATCTAGCCGGGCGCCCAGGGAGTCGAAATCCGCAGGCAGGTTATCGAGTGCGTTGATCATGACGGGAATCTCAGCAGCAGCCAGTGTATCGGCCACCATCCATGCTTCACGACCGCCGAGAATAGCAGCGTCTATTTTGTGGTTCTTGGCAAACTTTACGACCTGCATGATATCGCTGGCGCGATTCGCTTTAAATACGAACACACCATTGCGCTGAGTACTTCTCATTACGCGCTGTCCCGTGGCATTGATAAGGTCTAGATCATCATCGCCAGCACGCATTTCAACAAATGCTTGCTCTAGTAGCATCCAATGGGCCGCACGAGAGCCACCGACATGATCTGCGCTTTGGCCATCAATATCGACATAAATCACACCATGACCTTCGAAGCTGTCATAGCCTCCATCGAAACGCACCAAGCCACCGGTGCCAGAGATACTACGGTCGCTACTATTAGCGCTGAGTAGCGTATAACCAAAACCTTCAATACGGGTGATGGGTATTACGCTGGCATGTGGTGTGTATGCGGTGCGCACATCGAATTCTGGATGCATGATTCCGGTGTAAAGCTCTCGGATACGACTATCGACGGCTTCTGATACAGCCTCGACCTCCGATAGACCTGATACAGTGACGCCAGCAAAAAACGCGGGGGTCACTAGTCGACCCTCTGCGTTAATGACGGGGATACTTTTATTGGTGGCAATCCGATCTGCGATACGAGTGATTTTTCCATCATCGATCAAGATATCAGCACTCTCAATCACTCCCTTGTCACCCATAGTGTGTAGGGTTGCATTGGTGATAAGCAGGCTTTCCGCATAGACCGCGGCGCTACCTAGGGTAAGCGCGGGTAGGGCAAGCGCCGCTGCGGCGAGTAAATTTTTCATTGCGCTACCTCCAGTAATTGACCGAGTTCGAAGTCAGATTTGGGTTGTTTGCTGCTATCCATACGGTCATATACCGTCGCACCATCGATAAATACTTGGTCGGCTTTGGCATAAACGCTAAATGGGTTCTGATTCCAAATGACAACGTCAGCCATTTTGCCCGGGGTCAGTGTGCCGGTCTGATCCTCGATACCTAGTGACTTCGCCGCGTTTTCGGTCAACCAGCGAATGGCGCGCTCAGGGGTAATGTGCATGCCCGCTCGCTGTCCGCGAGTCATCGCCTTTGCGGCTTCTTGATTAAGGCGTTGAATGCCCTCGTCAGAGTCGGAGTGCACAATCGAACAGCTGTTTTCGGGACGATCCACTAAGGCAATATTCTCTTGGATACCGTCATAGGCTTCCATTTTGAAGCCCCACCAGTCAGCCCAAAGAGCGCCACAGACATTGTTTTCGGCGAGCTGGTCGGCAATTTTGTAGGCTTCAACACCGTGGTGAAAAGTACCAACTCGGTAGCCAAATTCATCTGCCATATCCAATATGGTCATCATTTCATCTGCGCGATAGCAGTGCATGTGAACAATAATTTCACCTTTTAATACGCCCGCCAAGGTTTCTAGTTCCAGGTCGCGAGTTGGGGCTTTCTTATCGTCTTCCTCGCTGGCGTCATAGCTAGCCCAGTCGTCGATATATTTTTGTGCTTTGATCCATGCGGTGCGATAGGCCGCTACGTTACCCATACGCGTTGAGGGCGCCTTGTTACGCCGGCCATAGACGCGCTTTGGATTTTCGCCACAAGCCATTTTCATACCATAGGGTGCGTCGGGAAACTTCATCCCTTGGTACGTCACCGAGGAAATGTTTTTTAAGGTCACACCGCGGCCGCCAAATAAATTGGCGGAGCCAGGTAGAATTTGCAGGCTGGTTATGCCACCCGCTAGCGCGCGCGGGAAGCCGGGGTCCTGTGGCCAAACACTGTGTTCCGCCCAAACTTCCGCCGTTACCGGCGAGGTGGCTTCGTTACCATCAGAATGGGCACCAACGTCTGGGCTAGGATAAACGCCCAAATGTGAATGGACGTCGATTAACCCAGGTGTTACCCAGCGCCCCTGTGCGTCAATTGTGACGGTGTTTTCCGCCGTACTGCCCGC
>CAWUXF010000003.1:0-9323 GCA_963926325.1 uncultured Luminiphilus sp.
TCAGAACGCAACGGATCCGGATTAGACTTGATCGTCAATGATGGGCAGCCAGATAGACGAATACAGCCGTGATCACCCGTACACGTTTGCGGGTCGATATAAAAACGACTGCGCTTAATTTGTTGGCCCGACTGAATAGCCTTATTGAGAAGCGGTTTAACGCGCCGCTGTCGGTTGAGCATGCATTCGCCCTCAGCGATAACAACCTTAAGACCAGCAACATCGGTCGTTAGTGCATCCGTTAACGTCTGCTTCATGGCTTCAATGTTATAAGTGCTCACCGTGCGAAGCCATTCAACACCTGCACCCCGACAGGCCGCCTCAATACTCTGGAAGTGCTCTCGCCCGGGACGCTTGGAATCAATGGTCGAAGCAATAATGCTCGGCTGCACCAACGAGGGAATATCTTGTCCGCCCGTTGCCGCCGAGTAGCCATTATCGACAATGATCAATAAACCATCGTGCTTATTAAATACTGCGCTGGTCACGCCGCTGGTAAGCCCGTTGTGCCAAAAGCCCCCATCACCCATGATACTGATCGCTTTATGCGGTAGGGCGTGCCGGATACCCGATGAACTGGCAAGCGACAAGCCATAGCCCATAATGGTATTACCCAGATTAAACGGTGCCAGCGTTGCAAATGAGTGACAGCCGATATCGGAGCTAATATGAAAGGGCCCGAGCACTTCCTGTACTTGCTTGATAGCGGAAAACAGCGGTCTCTCTGGACATCCGGTACACAAACCGGAGGGACGTGGCGGCACCTCGGCCAGCAAATCGACTTGATCCGCTTCAGACAGCGGCGTCTCTAGACTGCGCACCGTATCAAGGTTCATATTCAAGGGCACATCGGTGCGTACAGATGACGCTATAAACGCGGTGATGCCCTCTAACATTACCTGACCGCTGTACTCTCCCGCCATCGGCATAATGTCTTTGCCAAAAACGCGTGTCTGCACATCTGCTCGTCGCAAAGCGGTCTGGATGCCCTGCTCAATATATTCCGGCTGTCCCTCCTCTAAAACCAGCACCTGCTCTTTACCCGCGCAAAAGGCAATCAGCTCATCGGGGATGAGTGGATAGGCTACATTGAGTACATAGATAGGAATATCTGCGTTGCCGTATACATCCGCCAAACCCTGGCGCTGCAGGGCGCGAATCACAGTATTGTAAGAACCACCGCAAGTAATAATACCTAGCTGATCATGACATCCAGGGAAAAACTCATTGAGCTTGTTTTTCTTGATGAATTCGATCGCTGCAGGTAAACGCTGCGCAATTTTCTCACGCTCCTGCACATATACGTTGGGCGGTAAAATAATTTTCTCCGCCTCACGATTCGGCGTCACGGGCGAACGATTTGAATATTTTGGCGGCACATTATCCCGCGCTTCAAATTCACCGGTGACATGGCAACCGCGAATACGCATCATATAGAAAATCGGTGTATTACTGGCCTCAGATAACGCAAAGCCTTTCTCCACCATATCCACAATACTGGTGAGATTTGGGCGTGGATCCAACAGCCACATTTGCGCCTTCATCGCAAAAGCATAGGTCCGCTCTTGCATGATGCTCGATCCCTCGCCGTAATCCTCTCCGACAATCGCCATCGCGCCACCCGTCACACCTGACGATGCCAGGTTTGACAATGCATCAGAGGCCACGTTTGTACCTACCGTAGATTTCCAGGTAACGGCACCACGCAATGGATAATTAATGGACGCAGACAGCATAGCTGCTGCAGTTGCTTCGCTCCCATTGGCTTCAAAGTGAACCCCTAATTCAGCCAAGATATCTTGTGCATCATTGAGCACATCCATCAGATGCGAAATGGGGGAACCCTGATAACCACCGACGTACGAGACGCCGGATTGCAGCAGCGCCTTCGTGATGGCCAAGATCCCTTCGCCTTGAAAAGTTTCGCCCTCACCAGCACGTAACTTTTTCACTTCCTCCTTAAAGGAGCGCTCCGCCATGTCATTTACCTCTTAAACATTTATCTTCAGAACGATTAATTGGCGTTTACCAGCGCTAAAACACGACAGGGACTACCCGAGCCTTCCACAATTTTCAACGGCGCGGCGATCAGAATGGCGCCTGTAGGCGGCAACTGATCGAGATTACACAAACTCGCCAAACCGCACTTATTCGCACCATGCATCATGTTATGACAGGGGAACATGGGATCTTGAGCCGCCGCTTGCCCTGAATCGGTACCTACGGTTTCGGTACCGACACCAATAATATTTCGCTCTTCAGCTAAAAAAGCGACAGTCGCAGGCTCCCATCCGGGTGTATGGCCGCCATCTTCGCGCTTATTCAAAAAGGCTTCATTAGTCTCGTGCTTAGACCAGTCGGTCCGGTAAAGCACCCATGCACCTTTCGGAATCATGCCGTGCTTCGCTTCCCAGGCCTTAATAAAATCGACGCTCATCAAAAAGTCGGGGTCTGCCGCTGCTTCGGCAACTGCATCAATCACCACTGCCGGCGCAACAAAGCGATCCGGTGGTAAAGTATCGGTTGCATGCTGTGTATTATCTTTACCGCTAACCCAGTGAATGGGCGCATCGAAATGGGTGCCAGTATGCTCACCGCACTTAATATTATTCCAGTACCACGCAGGGCCACGCTCGTCATAGCGCGATATCTCTTCCTTTGAGAAAGGCCAAGATTTACCCCAACCAAATTCCTCGGGTAATTCAAGAATTGCCGTGTCACCCGATAGCGAAACGCTTAGGTCAACGACACGAACGGAGCCGCTAACCAGCGCCGTAGCTAAATCAGTTAATGTTTGTGTTGTCACGATGTACTGCCCCCTCTAAGACTATTAGATTATGCAAGTTCAACTATGTAACTTTGACTATGCCACTTGCAATAAAGAACTTCAAAAACCTGATGCAAACCCTTCTATACCGCCACCTCTTCGAACAAGCCTAAGATGACAGACTATCGCTAGTAGCAATTATTTTAAACCTAAAATATCATACCCATGCAAATCAACCAAAAGGATAAGCGCTAATGCATGTAACACTGCTCCCCGATAACTGGCCCAGACCCAAAGGCTACGCCAATGGTATTGTCGCAGAAGGCACGAAACATATTTTTTGTGGCGGTCAGATCGGCTGGAATAGCGAGTGTATCTTTGAGACCGCAGAGTTTGTCCCTCAGCTGCGTCAAGCGCTACTGAATGTGCGCGCCGTCTTGTCATGCGCTGACGCTGAACCAGAGCACATGACACGCATGACGTGGTACATCACCGATCGCCAAGTTTACTTAGACAGCCTGCGTGAAATTGGTCAGGTATATCGCGACGTTATGGGCAAAAATTATCCGGCTATGAGTGTTGTCGAGGTCAGCGCATTGATCGAGGCCGCTGCGCTTGTCGAAGTAGAAGTCACCGCGATCGCCTAAAACATCACATTATCCGCGCAAATTTAGACACAACGTATCGCGCTTAATCCGTCGGGCGTACCATCACAAACGCAGCAGCCTCCAAGGTCATCACAAGGGTTTCAGTTTGGTTTTTTATACTGACTTTGGTTGAGAGCACCCCGCGATCCGGCTGCGATTTCAAACGCCGAACAGCAGTGACCTCATCATAGCCGCTCAGCACATCGCCCGCCCGCACCGGCGCCAACCAACGAAGATTGTCGATCCCCGGTGAGGTCAAAGTTGCAGTGTCTAGCAAATAAGCATCAACCTTCATTCGCATCACAATGGCTGCCGTATGCCAACCACTCGCCATCAGCCCACCAAGCGCTTTAGTTTTTTCATCTGCCGCATCTAGGTGGAAGGGCTGAGGATCAAACTTGTGCGCAAAATCGATAATATCCACCTCTCGCACCGTATAGGGCAGCAGTGAAATAATCTGGCCCGTATCAAAATCTTGTAAATATCGCATTTGTCCTCCATCAAATAGCATTTACCAAAACAAACTCTTGCAGATTGCCGCAGACGCTGCTAAATAATACTTTAAACCTGAAGCTTTAAGCATAAACTATTATTGTCCCTTTTAAGCGGAGAAACACAATGGCCACCCCCAACCCAATGTTCAATAACAATAAGTTAAAGCTGGGGACTTTTTCTGCCAACTGCTCAAGCGGCATGGCGGTGACTAAAGTGGAAGAGCGATGGGTCAATAGCTGGGATAACAATCTTGATTTGGTTCGCCAGTGCGATGAAGCTGGCTTGGAGTTCATGCTGCCCATTGCTCGGTGGATAGGATACGGCGGTGAAACGGACTTCCATGGCGATGTGCTGGAAACGGTCGCTTGGGCGGCAGGTCTCGCTGCCCACTCGCAACGCATCGCAATTTTTGCGACCGTCCACACGGCGTTCAACCATCCCATTGTCACCGCCAAGCAACTCGCCACACTCGACCAACTATCCCATGGGCGCCTAGGGCTAAATGTGGTCGCCGGTTGGAATAAACCAGAATACGACGCCTTTGGTGTCGATCTGCCCGCTGCGCACCCAGACCGCTATGCCATGGCCCAAGAGTGGTTTGACTATGTACAGAAGCTCTGGCGAGAAGACAGCGCCTTTGACTGGAATGGCAAGTATTATCGGGGCAAAGGCGTTTATGGAAGGCCCCATCCAATGCAAACAAATATGCCCATCATTAACGCTGCAGCCTCAAGCGAAGGTCGTGAGTTTGCCATGCGTAATGCCGATTTCCTGTTCACCCCCGTATTTGACTTTGGCCAAGCAGAAGCAACTGTCATCGATGTCAAAGCAAAGGCCGCATCGGCTGGCCGCCATGTTGATGTGCTCACCTTTTGTACCGTCGTCTGTCGCCCCACTCAGCAGGAGGCCGAAGATTATCTGGACTACTACGCCAATCAAAACGCCGATTGGGAGGCCGTCGATAACCTGATGACTCTGCAAGGCCTGCACGCACAGTCATTTACACCAGAAGCACTGGCTTCTTTTCGCGACCGCTTTGCCGCAGGCCACGGTGGATTTCCTTTAGTAGGAACACCGGACCATATCGCCGATCAACTCGCCAAGTTGTCGGCTACTGGCATCGCAGGAACCACCCTAGCTTTTGTGGACTATGCGAAAGAGTTCCCTTATTTTCAGGCAGAGGTAATACCCCGCCTGGAAGCGCTTGGCCTTAGGCAGCCGATTTAGTGCGCCATAACGCTAAAAATAATTTAAAGTAAGACAACCACTGCAAACATCAGAAGAACGTGTTAATCGTATTGTGTACCTCGTCACTATTCCGTCTCGATACGCAAGGAATTCTAAATCTGTGATCGACAATGAAGCCCAAATAGCAACGCGCGGCGATACCAGTCGCCGGGCGTTTCTGCAACGCAGTCTCTGGCTGAGTACTTTTTTAGTCGCCGGGCAACTGGTCCGTGCCACGCCTAGCGAGGCAAAACAACTTGGTTTCACACCACAAGTTTTGAGTGCTGAGCAAGTTCGTGCACTCGAAGCAGTAGCAGATTTTTTAGTCCCAGGTGCTACAGCTGCGGGCATCGCACCTTATATTGATGACCAATTAAATAAGGGCGACAAATCACTGCTAATGATCAAATATCTTGGCGTACCTTTGCCAGATCAAGCCGGGTTCTACACCAGCGCTTTAACTGCCATCGACCAAGCACTTAATGACGCAAGCAGCCCGACACATCAAAAAATAAACGACCTCATCAAGGCCATGGGATCCGATACCGTCAATAACTGGCAGGCACCACCGGCGAGCTTTGTACTCTTTGTACTGCGCTCAGACGGGCTTGACGTGACGTACGGCACACCGGCTGGCTTTGCCGATTTAGGTATTCCCTACAACGCCCATATAGAACCTATAGAACTATGGTAGCTACAAGCCCAAACATCTCTACGCAACAACACTATGAAACCGTGATAGTCGGTGCGGGCGCTGCGGGATTATTACTTGCAGCTCGACTGGCAGAAGCGGGGCAGCAAGTGGTTGTGTTAGAAGCCGGACCAGAGCGGAGTCTCAACCAGCTCACCAGCTCACAGATTTGGGCACGTCGTTTGAAGTGGGCCGGCCCACATGTCGAAGAAGACGGCAACCATAAAATTGGTCACGCCTTTAACGCCGGCTGGGGTACAGGTGGCTCTGCGCTGCATCATTATGCGGTTTGGCTGAGGCTTCATGAACGCGATTTTACGGTTGCGTCAGACTCCGGTGTCGGACTGGACTGGCCTATTAGCTACGAAGATCTGCGCCCACACTACGATCGTATTCAGCGCGAAGTCGGTATTAGCGGCGATGCAACGGCAGATATTTGGCGGCCTAAAGGCGAGCCCTATCCCATGCCACCCTTACCCGTGTTCAGCCAAGGGCAAGTGCTCCAGAAGGGCTTTAGCAAACTCGGCCTTCGTACATCGCCACTGCCACTGGCTATTAATAGCCAGCCGTATAACGGCCGTGCCAGCTGTCTGTATGATGGCTGGTGTGACGCGGGATGTCCCAATGGCGCGCTTGCGAATCCTTTGGTGACGTGGCTGCCACGCGCGAAAGCCGCCGGTGCCGAATTCATTCATGACGCCTACGTAACCCGTGTCCTGCGCAGCGCCAAGAACAGTGCAAAAATCTCAGGCGTGGAATATGTACATCAGGGAAATACGCAGACAATCAGTGCAGATCGCGTCATAATCGCCGCATTTACCGTACAAAGCACCCGCATATTACTGAACTCTGCGGACGCCGAAAACCCTGCGCCCGGTAATCGATACGACCAACTAGGTCGATATTTAACAACCCACCCGGCGGCAACGATATTTGGCATAATGGAAGAAGAAACCTACCCCCATCAGGGTGTCTCCGGTGGTCAATTGCTTTGTCAGGACCTCTACGACAATCCAGACGATAAATTGGGTGCCTCTCAGTGGCTGATCGCCAATGCGGTCAAACCCCATGACCTACTCGGTTACGGTACCAGTCGGCCGGATATTGTCGGCGCAAAACTGAAGGCCTGGCTGACACATGCAGCGAAGCATCTGGCCAATATGAATATTGTGGTCGAGGATATCGCCGATCCTGATAATAGAATTCGCCTCAGCGACAACAAAGATGCAACCGGCGCCCGACTTGCTCACACAACCCATAACTTGAGCGCAGCGACCAATAAACTCTGGAATACTCGCGTAACGCAAAGCGAGGAAATCATGCGTGCCGCGGGCGCCACCGAAGTATGGCACGGCCCACAGGCCCCAATGCACATCATGGGTGGCACGGTGATGGGTAATGACCCGAGTCAATCGGTAACCGATTCTTACGGGCGCGTTCACGACACGGACAATCTTTATGTAGCCGGACCCAGTTTATTTCCGGGTACTGGTGCGGTAAATCCGACCTTCACAATGAGCGCCTTAGCCTCTCGTCAAGCCGACTTTCTTAGCCGAAAACCTTAGCCAAAAACCTTAGTGCCGTCGTCAATTAAAAGGTAACCGTAAATAGGCCACCATCGACCGCCGACAGTGTACTGATTAGAAAAAACTGGCGATTTTTTCAAGTGGCTTTTTAACGGTAGCGGCACGCGGAATCACCGCCTCTTTCGCAGGATGTCCCACGACGAGCAATATAAACGGACGCTCGTTCGTTGGGCGGCCCAGTATCCGGCTGAGGAACTTCATCGGATTAGGTGTATGCGTAAGCGTTGCCAGTCCCGCCTCGTGCAACGCATTAATTAGAAACCCTGTAGCTATGCCTACCGACTCCGAGGTGTAGTAATTTTTCCGCTTGCCACCCTGCTCGTCTGCACCATAGCGCTCAACGAAGATGGCGATCAACCAAGGCGCCGTCTCAAGAAACGGTTTGCTGGCGTCGGTGCCCATTTTCTGAAGATCTTTCAACCACTCGTCACCCGCCTTACCCCCGTAAAATTGTCTCTCCTCTGCCTCCGCGGCCTCACGAATCTCTCGCTTTATCTGCGCGTTACTTACACAAGCAAAATGCCAGGGCTGATGGTTAGCGCCGCTTGGTGCCGTGCCAGCGGCGAGAATACAGCGTTCGATAACTTTGCGATCAACCGACTCATCGGTGAAGTGACGTACCGTATGCCGCTGCTTAATCAATCTATAGTAGGCGTCAGCTTTCGCCAGTGATTGCTCAGGAGAAAGGTGCACACGCGGTGGCAAGGGCATCGGGTCGTAGTTGTAGTCCATCTCTTTCTCCTGCAATAAAGATCAGCTGACATTAGTGACCTTACGCATAACCAATGTAGATTTTATCCAAGAGTCGCTCAAAACAGCCTTGTGACTAGGGGTTCTTCAGTCGCTAATATCTGCGCTGGAATCAGCCGACAGAGTGAGCTGTCCCAGTTTTCCAGCAAGCTCATTGGGCACCAGAAAGCTCAGCGAATAATGCGCTATTTTCCAATCCGTACCCTCTCGCTGTACGACACCCGTTCCACGGCAATAACCATACTTTTGATTGTAGAGAATCTCATCAAACCACTGAATATTTTCGGACCCAGAAACATTGCGCTCGACGAGCTCGTAACGCCAGCCTTGCCCAGATTCAAAAATAGGTTTCGCATAGGACTTAAATTCTGAGATCGACCAGCGCTCTGTTCGATCCGTACCTAGAAATACTGCATCGGCGGCAAAGCGACCAAAATAGCTATCAAAACGTGCCTCGGCGGCATCAAGGTGAAGGCCATCAATTAACTGATTAACAGCCTCCTTTACTTGCACTTCACCTTGCGCTTGAAGCTGCGCGGTAAATACTGTCAGGGACAGCACTATGGAAAACAAACATTGTCGCAAAACTCGATTCATAACTTAGCGCCTCTTAGCAAATGGGATGGAAATTGGGAAGTATCGTTAGTGTAAGGCACAAACTGTTTTACTCAATTCTTGAGATAACCCATGTGTTACAAACGCCTGCACAGCGCGACAACGACTAAGCCCAAAAACACACAGCGGCACCGACGCAACAGGCGCAATCAGTCGCAGCCAACCGACGCCCCGAGGGCACCGCGTTAGTGCAAGCTGTGAGTGCCGTGGCGTATTCACATTGCAGGATGACGCGTAAATGTCTCAACGGGGCACCACATAACTACTGCCATGGTCGCACAACAAGGCACTGATCTCAGACATTACGCCTGCCCGACCGAGCGCTATTGATATCCCCAGAAATGTGTTATCAATTAGACTGATTTTCAGCCATCCGATTCAACTAGCGCCCTTCCCAATTTGGTCTGCTAGCCGCGGGTTGCGCACTTCTCAGTTTTTCATTGGAGCAAAGAGAATGTTGACAGTGTGGGGACGGAAAACATCCGTCAATGTTCAGAAAGTAATGTGGCTCATCGGCGAACTTGACCTCGCCTATCAAAGGCACG
>CAWUXF010000004.1:0-28332 GCA_963926325.1 uncultured Luminiphilus sp.
CTAAATAGTTTGGCGTTGCAGCAGCCTGTGGTAGCATGCTCGCCCTCTGGAGAAGTGGCCGAGTGGCTGAAGGCGCGCCCCTGCTAAGGGTGTATACGTTAATAGCGTATCGAGGGTTCGAATCCCTCCTTCTCCGCCATATTCCTAAGTGTGGTTTTAGCTGACCTCGTCAGCAAACTAAAAAGCACTATCCCACTTTGCTTACAATGATTGTCAATCGCACGGAAAAGTGGCAACGGTTGGCAAGTAGCCCTAAAATCGAAGGGCTGTTCTAGGCAAAAGCAAACCCCTCAAAACACAAGCAGTCCTGAAATGTTTAGCGCAAATTCTATTTGAATCGTTAATATACGAACATGAAAAAGCTAATCATAAAATATGCCTTAGAGTTCTTGGTGGTCTTTCTCGGGATCAGTCTTTCCTTTGGACTCAATAACTGGAACGAGCAAAACAAAAGAGATCAACTTGAAATTCAATATCTCAACAGTCTGCTTGACGATTTTAGAGCCAACTTAGAGGCCTTTGATCAGGCTTTTGATATGCACTTGGTGCAGAATAAGGCTGTCGCGTTTTTCTTGAGTGAGGCGCGTTTTACTGCCGCTTATCCGGTCATGAATTCGGTGGCCACAACGGTCACAATCAATTGGTCTTACAACCCTAATATGGGGGTGGCTAATTCGCTGATCAATTCCGGGTCGCTAGAATTAATCCAGAACAATGAGATCAAGACACTTTTGTCTAGATTCCCCGATTTTGTTGTCGACTATACCGAAGAAGAAGTGCGGACCGAAAAGGTGTCTACTCAGCTAGATGAATTCATGATCGTGAATTATATATTTGATGCTAAAAACCCAGTGGAAGAACAGCGAAATTTGCAGATGATGCGCTCCAATGAGTTTTATAATCATGTGGTGATCATCAATAGCTGGTTGAAGGAAATTATTATTGAGGGCCCTATTTTCCGCGAAAAGCTCGTTTATTTTATCCGGCTTTTGGAACACGAGATTGACACCAGTTCATAGCGCAACTGAGTACAGGGCAAATTAATGCCCTGTTACACCCAGATTCCTGCGCTCATGTTGTTAGCTGAGCTACAAAAAAACCGCGAAATACCTGCCTAGCGGCTTGTAAGCTGGTCGTTTACAACCGCAGAACGTGAATGCCTTCTAATACCAGTCCGGCAAAAAATCAACCCTACGCCATATCGCCGACAGGGCTGATGATGGCGGCAGTGAGCGGAGTGCTTATCTGACTATGCTGGGCAGTGATTATAGATCGCCCGTGATGGACACCGCCTGTGGTAGGTTCCGTAATAACCACATATAGTGACGATGAAGCCGCCGACTGAGGCCATTATGTGACCTAGGCCCCGTGCACTCACAACAATAATGCAGGCAGGGTTCAAACTTTATGCAAGCAGAACCGCAGGATGCGGATCCGGCGCCTTTTGAGCTGGGCGTGTCCAAGATCCATCTAGCCCATTCGCCAGTGATCAAGCGCGCTTTTAAAAGGTTTTAGAAGATCGCTTTTAAGGCCAAAGTATTATAAGGATATGCCTAGAATTCAGCTCGGGTGAGAGTACAATAAATAGCATAAGAGCGATTTGCGATTTATTTTGAGACGCAAAAAATAAAGCTGATGTCTGTAGTGTGTTAAGCCATCGGAGGCGACGTATGAGTGATGTTCAAAAACAGCAGCAGTTGACGGCGCCGATTCGGCGCGCATGCAGCGTTGCAGGTTTTACGCTGATCGAGTTAATGGTCGTTGTCGCGATTGTAGGTATCTTGGCGGCGGTCGCCTATCCGTCATACATGGATAACGTCCGCAAGGGCAACCGAGCTGCGGCGCAGGCCTTTATGATGGATGTTGCGCAGCGGCAACAGAATCAATTGATGAATAACCGGACCTATGCAACAGCCCTGATAGATTTGGGTGTCGTCACTCCGGATAATGTTGATACATATTATGTGATAGGTTCAAATTTGGGTGCAGTCGCTGGGCCACCACCGGAATTTACGCTTACATTGACCCCAAAAACCGGGATGCAGGCAGATGATGGCACCCTGTGTCTGTCTAACACCGGACGCCGTGTTCGGTTCTGCGATGCGACTGGTGAGGAGTCCTGGTGAATAACCTGAAAAGCCGAGATGGCTTCTCTATTGTAGAGTTGATGATAGCGCTTGTTGTACTGAGTGTTTTAGTCTCGTTAGCCATTCCTTCTTACACTCAAATTTTGGCCGAGCAGCGCTTGCGGCAGGCGAGTAATGAGCTGCGAATGTCAGTGTCTTTAGCTAGATCAGAAGCGATAAAACGAAACTATGCGACGCGATTACTCCCGCGCACTTCGGGCGACTGGGCTGATGGCTGGTGCGTTAAAGCGACCACAAATGCTGCGTTGACCCCCGTCACTGTCAGTAATTGTAGCGCCTCAGGTGTTTCGATCTCTGACTATGCGTTGAGTGATGTGGTGAGTATGGAGGGCCTGAACGGTGTGACCAGCTTGTCTTTCAACGCGTGGGGTCGTACTACAGATAATCCATCCTTTCAGATAGGAACGATAGCTGGAGATAAAACTTGCACCATCTGTGTCTCTGTATCGAACAGTGGCGATGTGGTTAGCTCTCCCGGTGCTTGTCCAGCCGGGAGCGATGATGAATCCTGTAGTTAATTGTGACTATTCGTAAACAAGCGGGTCTCACATTGATCGAGGTATTGGTCACATTGCTGATATCCGCTATCGGTTTGCTCGGTTTGGCCAGCTTGCAAGTGCAGACTATGAATGATCAGTTCGAGGCCGTTCAAAGGTCTCAAGTCACTGGCCTTCTTGAGGAGCTAGCGGCGCGGATTCGCACCAATCCGAGCGACGTCAAGGCTGGAAACTACACTGCGGGCAGTGCTTACGGGCAAGCAGTCATCGATTGTGCTTCTAAAGCTGCGGGGTCAGCTTTAGATTTGTGTGAATGGAACAATGCCATTTTTGGTTCCGGTGTGGTGACAGCGGGCGGCAGTAATGTTGCCGCGCCAGTGGGTGCGCTTGGCTGTATTTACAGCGTAGCAAGCAGCGGCAGTGTCTGGACGATTCGAGTGGCTATTGCATGGCAAGGTTTCTCTAAATCAATGGCTCCTATTATTAATTGCGGAGCGAACCAATACGGCGAAGAAGCTTATCGGCGCGTGGTATTCCGCGATATTGTATTAAGGTGATGGTCATGCGAACTGTTTCGTCCCGCGCGTCGACTATGAAATGGCGCTCAAAGGTCCTATCTCAGAGCGGATTTGGGCTTGTTGAAATACTCATAGCTTTAGCTTTGGGTATCGCAATTACACTCGGAATTTCAACCTTATTTACTGATACCAGCCGAACATTGTCCGATGTGACGAGAGCTTCACAGAAAATGGAAAGTGCGATGTACGCGCTAGAAATTATCAGCAACGATGTCTCGCAATCTGGATACTGGGGCGAAGCGGGTGCCTTGACGGTGGCCGATCTTGCAACGAAAGTTTTTTTCTCGGGCGAAGATATTTCTGCCCCACCGACCGGTGTTTCACTGCCACCTAATGCGTGTGCTGGTACCGGCAATAGTGGTGCGAAGACGGAGCTTGGCTATGCGATGGCCTACCCATTGCTGGGGCAGGCGGGTTCTTTATTAACAACCGAAATTGATGCAGGTCTGTGTGGTGGTTATTCGCCCGCTGTGGACCCTAACGGCACATCCGAATTTGTCGCTGTGCGCAGAGCGTCAACGTGTGCTGTCGGTTCCGATAGATGTCGAGCGCTGGATGATTTTTTTCATCTGCAGGTAAACGGATGTAATAACGCCACGGAGTCTACTGGTGGCACAGTGAAGCTGTATCGCGTAAATACTTCTGACTATACGTCTATACTAAATTATACGGACTTTAATTGTTCGGCTGCAGCGCCGATTTATCGATACGTGTCCAACATTTACTACGCTGATGCAAATGATGACCTTGTGCTGCTCTTTCTTGACATAAGCGATGGGTCGTTCACTTACACAGCCGAGAATATAGCGCAAGGGATTGAGCTTATCCGGTTTCAGTGGTTCGTCGACAACGCGCCTACGAGTCCGGGTGATGGCAAATATGACAGGGTGACGACAAGTCCCTCGGAGGATGATTGGGAAGATGTAGTCGCCGTGAAAGTCTGGATTGTTGCAAGGGATTTGAGTCCAGAAGCGGGGTACACGGACAGCAACACATATACCATTGCGGGTAATAGCTGGTCAGTGCCCGCCGCTAATGTATCTTATCGTAGGACCGTGCAGAGCAAGGTTATTGAATTGGCGAATATCGGAGGGCCGCGCCGGTGATCCAGCTTGTGAATATAAAAAGCACCCAGCGTGGCGTTGTATTGGTAGTTGCACTCATTATGCTGATGCTGGTCACCATCACAGGTGTTGTGACTGCGAACCTGATAAGAAGTAATTTGGTGGTCGTCCAGAATTTTGAGGCCCGTGCTGCCGCCCGTGCTGCCGCGCTGAGCGCAATTCAGCAGGCATTGGCTGACCCTTCATTCTTAGGTGGAGGCGCTTATACCGTAGGAATCGATTTACTTGGCGATGGGGTTACCAGTGATTTGACTGTAACGTTGTCGGCACCAACCTGCATATCAACAAAAATTCTCAGAAATGCTGAGCTCGACATACTGGGAAACAGCAACGATGCGAGCTGTTATCAGCCTGGTCTGTATTCGCTGTGTGCGGACGCAATTTGGGAGACAACAGTTACGGCATTGGATCTAACTACGGGCGCTAGAATAGAGCTTCGGCAAGGTATTGCCTCGCGTACATCTAAGAATTTACTTGCGACTGCTTGTGATATTTCGAGCCCCTAACCATTGGCCTGGGAGGCTGATATGAATGCTTATTATTCAAGAATACTGACTGCGCTATTACTGCTGTTTTCAGTCGGGGGAATTCAAGCTGAGGATATTGATCTTTTTGCTAGCGGATACTCCTCCCAAGGTGGAGCTGATTCGCGCCCTAATGTCATCTTCGTTTTGGATAACACGGCAAACTGGTCGCGAACTTTTGATGGCGGTATGAAATATGGCGCTGCTGAGATAGAGGCTATTCAGAATACTTTAAGTGGATTAGAACCCGGTTCAGTTAATGTCAGTGTTATGGAGTTTGGCGTCGCTAGTGCGGGTAACAGCAATGGCGGTTTTGTGCGATGGCATCTGCAGCCTTATGACGCGACAACGGCAAGCAGCCTAAATGCTTTGTTAGACAGCATGAAAACCTCATCTGCGCTTACCTCGGAAAAGATCAACCAAGAATCCTACGGTAATTTGATATCGGATGTGTATAACTACCTTGCCGGTATTAACCACAGCATGGATGCGGTGGGGCTAACGAATAATACCGATAGCCTAGCAGACAGTAATGCGTATATTACTGAGTATTCGCTTTTCAATTCCCCTCTGGGTTCGGGTGATGTCTGTGCTGAAACCTACGTGATTTTTGTGGCGAACCCAACCGGGAATTCTCCCAAAACGGATAGCGTTGGGTCGGCTTTTCCAAGCACCGATGCGTTGGAATCGCGTTATGCTGAAGTGGGACTTGCCGCGCCTTATGGCCTCTCTGGTGACAGTGATCAGGGCTTACTTATGCCTGCTTATGAGGGTAGTTCGGGTGGTAACAATAATGCGCAAGAGGAGATAGCTCAGTCACAGCAATGTTATGCAAGTAGTACTGATTGCACTGACAACATCAACGGTAATGGTGGTGAGGCACAGCTTATTATTGACAGCTGTCCTTCAGGTGGGTCGTGTGTGTGCTCAGCCAGCAATGGTGACCGAGAGCGAGGCGATTGTCCGACGATTACTGAAACGTATCTGGACAACAGAGGCAGAACACGCACTCGGCAGGTACAAACCTACACACGCTTAGTGTTGGGCCCGGCAGCAGCCTCTGACTATGGCCCCACCCAAGGTACCGTAGATGGCAAAGCCTATAACTTAGATGACTGGACCAAGTTCATGCACGAGTTTGGCATTCCTTTGACAGTATCTGCTGAAGGTGCGGAAGATTTTACTTTACGGATTCCTGTAACAACCTACACGATTGATGTCTTCCCTGAGGGTGGCGGCGTTGAACTTTACTCATCACTTCTTGATTCTGCTGCTCAGCAGGGAGGGGGGTATCGGCTTGAAGCCAATACGGTTGGTGAGTTGAGTACCGCCATGAGTAAAATTTTTGGCGATATTATTGATGTAAGTAGCTCTTTTGCTGCAGTGACATTGCCGTTAAGCGCGAACAACAACACGCAATCGCAAAACAAGGTGTTTGTTGGCATGTTCCGTCCCGCGGCCGAACGCAAGCCGCGATGGATGGGTAACCTAAAGCAATACCAGCTGGCACTGTTCAATGGGCAAGTTGAGTTGGCAGATGTTGACTTAAACCGCGCGATAAATCCGCAAACGGGTTTTGTACAATCCTGTGCGACGAGCTTTTGGACGGAGGATACTTCTGATGTCGATCCGAATGTGGGTGGCGATCAGCCATATTTCGATGGCCTAGGGCTAGACCCGAACCCAGTCAGCGAATGCAATGCGGATTTTCTTGATGGTCGGCAAGTATTGTCCGACTCGCCGGACGGTGCCTTTATCGAAAAAGGCGGCGCAGCGCAGCAAATTAGAAATCAAGTGTCGGGCAGTACTGTTAATCGGACTATTTACGAGGCGAGTGGCTCTTCGTTGACGAGCTTTTCGGTAGAGGACGTGATCGATAACTATTTCGTTGGCACTAATCCGGGCCTCAAAGGCGGCGATTTCCTTGTTGATGATGGCAACGGCAACCTTGTTTCAAATAGCGATTTAGGTGAGGGTGAAATTATGCCCGCTAATGGACTTCGCCCAACCATTCACGGCGACGTGGTTCACTCGCGCCCCCTTACTCTGAGCTACGACGATGATAGCTTTTTAGTCTTATATGGGGCTAACGATGGACTTTTTCGTGCGGTAGATCCAGCCACGGGACTAGAGCAATGGGCTTTCGTTGCTTCAAGTCACTTAAGCAAAATTGAGCGGCTTTATCGGAATACCCCGACAATTGCCTACGCGGGACTGGACTCGTCACTGTCATCAGATATTGAGGCGGTGCCTAAGGATTATTTCTTCGATGGCTCTACGGGTGCACACACAGTTTACAACAACGCCAACCAACTGGAGACGGCCTATATTTACCCGACTATGCGCCGCGGTGGTCGCGAAGTTTATGCCTTTGATATGAGTCCCACCACGTTGGGGGAGGCCCCCAGTGCGCCACAAAGTATATTGTGGAAGTTAGGTTGTCCGTCCGTTGATAGTGACACGGGATGCACCACAGGGTTTACGAATATGGGTCAGACGTGGTCAACACCAGTAATTAAAACCGTGAAGGGTTATCAAAATAACGGTGTCCCAGCACCTGTTTTATTCATGGGCGGTGGATGGGATTCATGCCTCGATACCGACAATCAAAACTACAGTTGTAGTAATCCAAAGGGCAATTCGATATATGCGATCGATGCGGTGTCAGGCGACCTTTTGAAAGAGTTTCCCACTGAAGGTCCGGTTGTCGCTGAGCTAGCAGCCGTCGATTTAGACGCGGATGGGCATGTAGACTTGTTATATGCGGCAGACGCTTCCGGTAAGGTTTATCGGATCTCTGTTGCTGAACTTGCGTCAGAATCAGTTTCGGTACCAACAGAAATAGCCTGCGCCTATGGTGGTCCTTGTTCTAATTGGTACATTCGCGAGATAGCGACGACCGGCGGCTCTGACAGTTCGGAGCGACGTTTTATCAATAAGCCCGAGGTTGCCGAACTGGGCAATCTGGTCTTCGTAACACTTGGGAGTGGCGACCGCGAAAAGCCGCTCACGGCGAATTACCCTTACACCGCCGACGTTCAAAATCGTTTCTATGCTGTGATCGACCAACCGTTCCCGCGTGACGCCGATGAGAGTGGCAGTATAAGTGCTAACGAACAAAATTTGACCTGGCCCGCTGTCAATCTTGATGGGGGATCGGCGGCGGGTATGCTCGACGCGGAGATTGGACTTGCTGATGATCAGATCATTACTGATTTTGCGGGTTGGTATCTCGATCTTTCAGATACAGGGGAGCAGATCGTCAATCGGGCAGCGATTAGCGGCGGCACTGTATTCTTCAATAGCTTTCAGCCTGAAGGCGGGCGAGACGGGTTATGTTCTAATTTAGGGACGTCCAAGGCTTATTCTATTCCACTCTTTACTCCAGAGGTCTCTGACGATGATGGTGTGGACTTTGGCCAAGGCATTCCCATTCCGCCCATTATCGTCACCGTTGATTTAGCTTCCGGGGATGTTACTTGCCCTAATGTTGATGGTTGCGGTGAAGGAGAAATTACTGCCGACATAGTCACTATCTGCATAGGTTGCGAGGGCTTCGATCCGATAATAGTTGAGCCGGTTCTGGATGCCACGAGAAAAGAATCCTTCAGAGTCGAAAACATTGATGTGCAGTGAGTGATCTGAATCGGCATAACTGAGGTGCCATTGTGCATGGCGACCGCCATGGGGGTTGGGTCCTTTTCGTCTTTGTTCGAGAGCCGCTATGGTCAAAACCCCCTGTGAAGAAAATTAAATCTTCACTGCGCTAGCCTGAGTGTCAGGCGCGCTATTGGACCGACGTGGCCCCTTAATTGCGCTAACCATTGAAGTTGCTGCTGAAATCTTCTTTGGCAGTACGTATGGATCGTGAAGCCGCTGATAGGGTTGGCTGTGCGATTATCTGGTCAGACTGGCTAGGAAGCCTTAGGGTGGACATCTCATGCGGCAGCCCTCGTTCTAAGCGTATATAGTGGCGATGAAGTGCCCGACTGAAACAGCTAAGTGATGTAAACTCGCGGCATTAACAACAATAAGACATACAGGGCACAAACTTTATGCAAGCAGAAGCGCAGGGGCCAGAATCGGGCCACCTCACAGGATACGGAACGCCTTTCTATCGAAATTATGTGCTGCTCTTACTCATGGCGGTTTACACCCTTAACTTTGTTGACCGCACGCTTATCGCTGTAGTCGCGCAACCTATTATCGAATCATTTCAGCTGACCGATGCGCAATGGGGGCTTCTTTACGGTCCTCCTTTTGCGATTTTTTATGCGGTTATGGGTCTGCCCATTGCGTTGTGGGCGGATCGCGGTAATCGGGTACAGATTATCGCTTTGTGTATTGTCTTATGGTCGATAATGACCGCTTTATGTGGGGTTGCCGCAGGTTTCGCGACGCTGTTAATGTTTCGTATTGGCGTGGCAATTGGTGAAGCAGGGTGCACACCACCCGCAAACTCTATCATTGGCGATTATTTTATTGCCCGAAAGCGTGCTACAGCACTTGGCATTTATGCTATGGGCGTCACGCTGGGTAGCGTTCTTGCCAATTTATTTGGTGGGCCTATCGCTGAGATGCAAGGTGCAGATGTCGGAGAATGGTTCAATAGTATTGGTCTGAATTGGCTTTTTGGGGGATTGGATTGGGCTAATATCGAGGGCTGGCGTATTGCCTTTGTTGTGGTGGGTCTTCCTGGGGTGCTTGTCGCCATGCTGGTTTGGACGACGATTAAAGAGCCACCGCGCGGCTATTCGGACCCACCGACTATAGCGCCACTGTCCAAACCACCGTTGTCAGAAGCCTTCAAAGAACTAAAAGTTAAGCCCTCTTTTTGGTGGATGGCGCTAGGGGCGTCATTGGTGGCTTTTGTCGGCTACGGATTAGTGAGTTTTCAAGCGCCGTTTTTACAGCGAGCGCACGGCTTAAGCGTTGGTGATGCGGCACTGAATTTTGGTGCTCCGCTATCGTTACTGGCTGCCGGTGGTACGTTTCTGGGTGGTTGGATCACGGAAAAAACTACGCGTCGTTTCCCAACCTCGGTGGCATGGGTTCCTGCGATTGGTTTGATGTTGGCCGTGCCTGCCTATGTTGTGGCATTTTTTATCGAAGACCCCTATTGGGTGTTCATTTTCTGGGGTGTGGGCGCGGTTTTTCATTACAGTTACTTGGGGGCGCAGTACAACATTGGTCAAGGTGTTGTGACCAACCGCTCGCGTGCGACGGCCATTGCCGTCTTGCTGATTCTGGTTTCACTGATTGGTAATGGCATGGGGCCTTATTTTGTCGGGTTTATGAGTGACTATTTCATGACGGCAAATTTAGCGGGGAGTGGCTTCGCTAGCGAGTTATCGCCGGTGCTGTGTCAGGCCAGAGACAGTGCGTTGAATGAAGCACAGCTAGCGATCTGCGCTAATGCGAGCGCTGAGGGACTCAGGTGGTCTATGGCGGTCACCGCGTGTGGATTCTTCTTCGCAGCATTCTGCTTCATCATGTCTTCACGAACGCTCAAGCGTGATTTTGTTGCCGAGCTAGGTGCGAGCTAAGCGCTTCAGGGGCGGCATCTATTATTTATGATGTCGCCCGCTGAAGGGCCACTCAATTTTTTTGTGCCCGTAAAAAGAGTACCGCCACGCCGGCCAAAAATGAGCCCGCTGCCATAATGATGGCAATACTTTCCAGCATAACGCCCGCTGCGAACAGAAAGCCGGGAATCATTGGTCCCAGCACTGCGCCCCCGCGACCAATGCCCAGTACCAGACCGGAACCAGAACCCAGAAGTGAAGAGGGGTAGGAGATGGCAAAGAGCCCGAAAAACCCTGAGATAGCGGCAAAAATAAACAGGCCGGTAAAAAAGCCAATGAACTTCATGCTCTGCAAGGTCTCCGTGAAGTAAGGGAACAGAGCAACCCCTATGGCGGCTAGGATCAAACAGAGTGCCATTAAAGGTCTTATTGGTAGAAAACGAGAAATGACCCCCAGCCCTATCGAACCAATCACTCCGCCCAAGCTGACAACGCCTAAAACAGTAGTTGCTTCAGAGGATGAGTATCCGATGTCCGAGACAATTGTCGGAATCCATTTTACAAAGTAATAATACGTTCCGATATTGCCCAAATAGGCAAAGAGCAAAATGCCGGTAATGGGGGCTAAGCCCGATTTAAACAAGGCGGTAAAGCCGATCGATTCAACGGTTCGCATCTCTTGGGGTGGCAGGCTTTCGGGGACGGTGTGACCCAGGCGCCGCATGATATTTTGGATGCGCGCTAGCGCATCCTCCGGTCGCTTGCGTTCAATAAATGAGATGCTTTCAGGGACGAAATAATAGACTAGGGGAATGAACGTCAGGCTAAAAGCAGCACCTAAATGAAAGGTAGCACGCCAGTCGAATTGCTTAAGCAAGGGCGCAAGAAAAGTGGCGCCGAGATAAACACCAAAGGCAAAGCCACCCGCCACAAGCACCACGGCAAGTGCGCGATTTTTGTCATTGCAAAAGTCCGATGATGTCGCCGTCGCTGCGGCCAAAAGTCCACCGATGCCTATCCCCGTGAATACGCGAGCGGCCCCAAGCACGAATACATTGGGCGCAACGCCAGCGATCAACATGCCCACGGTCAATATCACCAGACCCAGTAATAATGTGGGCCGGCGGCCGCGACTATCTGCCAAAGTGCCCATGAGAATAGACCCTAATGCCATGCCCATTAATTCTAGCGAAAGCACAACGCCTAGGGTTGCTTTGGAGATACCCCATTCAGCAGACATACCTGGCGCAGCAAAGGCGATGGATAAAACATCGTAGCCATCTAGCGCCAAGATACCGATACAAATTGCGACAACGTACCATTGCCCAGCGCCCATAGGTTCATGGTGCAGTGTCTCAAGAGGACTCATTGGAGTATTCATAAAAACGTTAAGCTCCTACCGGTAGCAGTTTGGCTACTAATTTAGGGATTTTCTCAGCATGCAGTGATGTCTATTTCGGCATAAAAAGGGCTCTATTAAAACTTACCCCTCGAGACTATAAGAACCTTTGTGGAATGCATGGTTTCTAAAATACAGCATTAGTCGTTATTAATATTCTTAATGTTCACGACAAACATATCAGGGAATATATGGCTGCTGTAGGAATATGCAGCAATACGACGGCCGATTTATTCCTCATACCTTACAAAGTGCACAAACTGAGGAGATTACATGGGCAATGGCGTTACAGCCGCGGCAATATCGCCAGTTCGGACTAAGGTAAGAAACGCCTCTCCCAGTTCAAAGCTTTGCGCTGCTGCTCGCTGCCATAGGCTAATGCGTTGTTCATCGCGGCGCCGATAAGTCTTAAAATCTTTCCGATCTGGAATGCGTTGCTGAGGTAATGTTTGTACAAACGCATCCGATGGCGAAACCAATATGACATTCGCAAGGCGTTCACCTGAAACCCGTCGCCAAGGATAAAATTTGTCAAACCACTGCTCTACCACATAGGGGTAAAAGTGCGGATAGAGTACTAAGCCGCCTTCATCGGATAATAGATTTTCAGGAACGGGATGATAATCGAGGAGACCGCCGTCACGATAGATGGCGTCCGGCTGAGCATCTAAACCCTTCACGCCATTCATATAAACCGGCAGTGACCCCGAGGCATGTATGGCCTGCTTGAATGTCGCTCCCTGTAACGGCACAAACTGACCTGCTGTGGGTTTTATTAATCCACGTGCCGCCTCACTCGCGCAAATAACGCGTGAGAATTCTAGCTGACCACTTCTAGGCAGCGCAGTTTGTACTGCAGCGCGCACCATGCCCAGTCGCTGTCGCATTAAAGATTCACTGCCCAGCAGTCCCACACACTGCACGGCACCACAACCGAAAATATACTTATTACTATCTAGTACTTCAGTGATGGCCTTATCAGGCAAAAGCCCGTCAATAATGCGTCGATTTTCACGGGCAATGGCCGCACGTGAAAAATCTCCCGAGTAGTCTTGTTCGATATAACTATCAGCCAAACGCTTAAATGCCGCCGCTGGGTCGCTTTGTGCGGCGGCCGCCAATTTGAAGGCCCCCACCGATGTGCCGTACAAAAATATTTTCTGTTTTGCAGGCGCCAACCACTGGCTAAAAATAACGCTATCTAGACCATAAATACTCAGCCATTTAGCAGCCCCAGATGCACCGAATACCGCAGTTATATCTTCTGCCCGCAGCCCGTCACGCTGGATTTTTGCATAAGCCGCAGGGCCCGCTTGTATCGATAAAATACTCATAGAAATATGGGACACAATGTAATTAAAAGATTGATTGGGAAAACGGTGGTTCCAATTTTTAATACTTATCGACCATTATATCAATAGATTGATAATCGACTGGTCATAGATTCAGACGCGCTTAGTCTTAGAGTATTCCAAATAGACATTATATTTGTGATGGTTCATTGGTATTTTGGGTAAAAGATATTTTCAAGTACAAAATAATGAGCTCTTCTGGGCTTCGGTTAGAAAGATAGAGTACGACAAGCTTCCCAGTCATGTTGTTTAGTTTACCCAGAGTTTGTTCTAGTCTGGCATGCTTTCTGTCACCGAAGACCTGAATAATTTTGTCTGTTATTACAAGGTCAGCAGATAAGCGCATGCGGGATACGCCACGCACTGCATTATTTTAATCGCCGCATCGAGTATTGGCATCTGGCTAGGCATTGTTCCCACTAGGGGGTATGTCGTCAGGCCCCTGTCAACGCCTAAACTAATACTATGAATAACAACAATATGGATACTAGGCGCATTATCCTTTCCGTGGTTGCTTTGGGGACCGCCGCTGTTTTGCTGTTTGCTGTTATGCCCCTGATCATTGGTGGCATGGCCACTCGGTTTGCGCTCACTGACACACAAAGCGGATTAGTCGCGACGGCCTATTTTGCCAGCTATGCACTGTTGGCGTTAACCTCACCCACCTGGGTGCGCCGCCTTAATTGGCGCTATACCGCTTTTGGTGCTTATGTTGGACTGGTGGTGGGTATCGCGCTTGCGGGCTTTGCGACCTCTCATGGACAGGCCGTTTTTGCCATGGTGGTGGCGGGCCTGGGCGCTGGCATTTTATATCCGATCAGTTTGACGCTGGCTTCGGACAGCCAAAATACCGACAGAGCCTATGCGCTAAAGCTTACCGCCGAGCAGCTTGTGCCCGCTTCGTTGTTGCTACTGATTCCTTTGCTGGGTTGGGGCGTGGGTTTTCCTCCAATACTGTTATTGGCTGCCGTTACCGTGGTTGTTTGTTTGCTCGCCAGCATGGGCATGCCGGCTTCGGGTTCATACTCCTGCGCTAACGCTTCTGCAGCATCTCGGCCTGCTGTTTGGGGATATTTGGGCTTGCTTGCTCTGGCGATTAATTTCGCCGGTTTCGGGGGGCTGTGGATTTTCTTCGAGCGGATTGCTCAGGAGCAGAGCTTCAGTCCCGAGTTCACCAACCGCTGGTTGGCGGTGGGTTTAGTGACATCAGGTCTTGGGCCATTAGCTGCTGCAGTATTGGCCGACCGTTTTGGACGAGTGCTACCTATCGTACTGGGCACGGTGCTTGCCTTAGTGTCTATCGGTGTACTGAGCAGTGGTGTGGATCAGTCGCGCTATGCATTCGTATTGTTCACCCTGCCGCTGACTTATTACTTTGCCATTTCCTATGTGATGGCGGTCATTGCGGCCGCTGATACTACCGGCAAAATAGCCGGGTTAATGGCTTTCGCATTGGCGGTAGGTGCAGCGACTGGCCCGGCGCTGTTCGGCATGATTAAAGATGCTGGCGGTCCTGTGCTTATGGTAATGGGCGTCTGCATTTTGTTAGGTGGCATATTGATTGTGGTGGTCGCTAATGCCACCACAGATTCAGGAAATCAGGAGTAAGTATGACAGAGCAGGTGCGCATCGAAACCCCAGAATTCTTGCATTTCAGTTTATCGCAGGTGGCGCAGGCCGCGGGTATGAGCGGTGTGCACGCCGGCTATATTGCTGATGCCATTGTCTTTGCTCATCGCCAGGGAAAACTCAATCAGGGCTTGGGGGTGTATGAGGCGATAGATCTGGTCTTAGACATTGGTGTGCTAGATCCCAAGGCTATTCCCGAGTTGGTGGATGAGGGCCCGGCGTTCGCGGTCTTCGACGGCAAGGGCTCCAGTGGTTACTACACGCTGACGCTGATGGCGAAAGCGGCTATTGAGAAGGCGCGTGAATATGGCATCGCCATTGCTTTTGGCGGTAATCATAACGACGGGGGCAGTTTCGCCAGTTACGTTCATATGGCCTACGAACAGGACATGGTAGGGATCGCGTCTAATAACACAGTGCCATTGGCGGCACCCTTTGGTGCGATGGAGAATATGCTGTCATGCCCACCTTTCGATGCGATTATTCCCAGTGGTACAGAGCCACCGATCTGGACCAGCATCAAATTTGCCGAGTGGTATGACGCCGATATTTCAGAGGCGGTGTTGCAGGATAAACCCATGAAGGGCAAGTGGCTGATAGACCCGAAGTCCGGCGATCTTACTGACGATGCTAAGCCCTATGCAAAGCCCATACCCGGCTACGGGCGAGTATGGGATGCCAGTTGTGCCGGGCAAATCGAGACCCCGCGAACCTATGCATTGAATATGTGGAACGAAGGCATGTGCGCCATCATCAATCCTCTGGGTAAACCCAGTACGGAGCTGCCCGCCATCGAGGATTTTGCTGCCGGTAACGCGGCACCGAGTGTCGGCGGCAGCTACTTCATGTGCATAGATCCTTCACGATTTGGCCCCTTGGCTGCGGTAAAAGAGCGATCGGATAAATTCATCAACAAGGTACGTAATGCCAAACCGCGGCCAGGGCATCGAGTGCGTATTCCCGGTGAGACAGGTTATCGCTCGCTTACGCAAAACGAGCCAACCGTAGAGGTGCTGGAAAATCATTGGGCGCCATTTTTTAACAACATTGCCGCCAAATATGGCCTTAGCGAAAGCACTCTGCGCGAGGCGTTTGCTAATGAAAAATAGTGCTTTGGGATCTGATGCGTTCGACATTAGCGCATTTACCCGCGCCACTCTGCGCATGGATGCCCGTATTACTTATAAGGGTAAAACTGCGGACGAAGTTTTCGAGATCATGGGCGACCCCGAACGCATTATCGATTGGTACCTGTTGGCCAAGCAGGTCAAGATACATCCGCAAGTGGAGGGTGTGGACCAGAGCTTTAATGTGGAGTTTACTTTTTTTGGCGATGTATTTGAAGAGATTCTTCACTGGGATCCACCGCATCGCTATGTATACCTGGCCACCGGTGACGACTTTCCTATTAAGGATTATGTGGCCTGTATCGAGGTGGTAGAAGACGAGTCAGACGTGGGCACCATGAGCTGGAAAATTTATAGCGATGTTATTGAGGGTGAACACTTTCAGCGTATCTTGCCAGTGATACTGCCCGCTATTAATGAGGCTAGTATGCACAAACTCTGTGAGTTAATCGGCGGTACCTCCTGCACCGTTGACAGTTATTTTTAGGAGTCTGTCCATGTTTTTCGATTTAAGTGGTAAGCGCGCGTTCATCACCGGTGGTGCCAGTGGCATTGGCCTGGCCGTAGCACAGCGCTTTGCTAAGGCGGGCGCTCGTGTGGTGATTGCTGATTTACAGGATGGACAATCCGCCGCAGCAAAGCTTGGTGGTGCGTTTGTTCATTTGGATGTCAGCAACAGTGCGGCGGTGCTGTCAGCCCTTAGGAAAAATTGTGAGCAGGAGGGCAAACTCGACATACTCATCAATAACGCGGGGATCAATGGTGTCGACGGCGTCACCATAGAAGACAGTGACGAGGTGCTCACGCGTAAACTACTTGAAGTTAATACGCTGGGTGTTTATCACGGACTGAAGCATGGGCCGGCTCACATTCGCGATGGAGGGGCCATCATCAACACCGCCTCGCTTGGCGCTACGCTGATGTTCCCTGGGTCTGGACCGTATTCCGCCAGTAAGGCTGCGGTCATTAATCTCACGCAGATGTCGGCGCTGGAATTAGCCCCACGGAAGATTCGAGTAAACGCCGTTGCGCCTTCATTTATTCGCACCCCGCTGGCACAGCACGATATCGAACTGTTTGAAAAGATTGGTTACAACGCAACCGCAGTGCAGCGTATTGCGGAGCCGGAAGAGGTCGCGGCGGTGTTTCATTTTCTGGCATCAGACGATGCCAGCTATATGAACGGTCAAGTGATTAATGTCGATGGCGGTATGTCGTTGGGTTTCACCAACGAACAAATAGCGCTGATAAGCCAGTGAGTATTATCAACAAGGTCCTGCATATCGAGCAGGGTAAGGCCACTGTAGTAGAAGTGCCAGTGAGTGATCCTGCGGCAGGTTTCGTACTGATTAAACAGGCGGTGGCACCCAATTGCATTGAGCATAGAATCTTCGAGACGGGGTTCTATGAGTTCCACGAGGGCTGTGCGCATGCAGGCCACGAAGGTTGTGGCGAGATTGTTGCGGTGGGCGCCGGTGAAACGCGCTGGCAGGTCGGTCAGCGAGTGGTAGCCTTTCAGGGCTGGGCCTGTGGTGAATGCTGGGTTTGCGAGAATGGTCTGGGTGCTACCCACTGTATTAATCTTAAACTGCCTACCGACATTGAATCCGCTAACGACAGCGACTCCGGTGGCAACGGATTTTGTGAGTACCGCTTGGTGCCTGTCAATATGCTCGAAGAAATTCCCGATGAACTGAGCTACAAGTATGCCAGTGCGGCCAATTGTCTTATCGGCTGTACCTATAGCGGTATACGCGATTTAGGCGTGGAGCCTGAAAGTGTCTGTTTGGTCGGTGGTGTGGGCTTTATTGGTCTCGCTACGCTGGTTAACCTCAAGTACCGTGGCGCCAAGGTCATTGTACTGGGTCGAGATCCCTCGCGAATGACTGCCGCCTTAGAGCGCTTTGACGCAGACTACGTGGTCAATCCAGATGATGAAGATTGGCTGGAGCAGGTTAGAGCGCTCACGCCACAGGGTAGGGGGGTCGATTTTTCTTTTGAATGCTCGGGATATCCGTATTACCAGCAACGCTGCCTGGAGGCTACTCGGCATTACGGTACGCTAATGTTATTGGGTTATGCGGCGCATGAAGGCAAGCGCCTTACCTGGAATATGCATACCGAGTCGGCACTGTGTTGGGGACATAAAGTTGTGACGGCGCATTTTGATGTCAACTTCAATCACCGTAAGGATATTTTGCGCATACTATGCGACCCGTGGATCCAATCAAAGCTGGATCAGCTGATTACCCATTCATTTCCTATGTCCGAGGCAAATAAAGCCTTCGAATTGCTGGTTAATCGCAATCATTCAAAGACGTTTGTAGGGAAGGTACACCTGATACCGGGCGAGTAGACTGGGAGTATTTTAACCCCAGCGAGTCTGTCCACAGTTCTGCCGCTCAGCTCTGGTGTCCGCCAGCAGGCATAACAATTCAAAGAACAAAGCGGCCGCTAAATGGCTGCTCTTACCGTCGCTATCTCGATTGGGATTCGTTTCCACCATATCCGCGCCGATGATATTCAAGCCACGTGCGCCTAAAATGATATCGCGCACTTGCCTTGGGTTGAGCCCAAAAGGCTCCGGGCCTGTGGTGCCCATCATGTAGTTACTGTCCAGACCATCTACGTCCAGTGAGAAGTAGGTTTTGTCCTTGCCCACAACCTCGCGAGCCTTATCGATAACGTAGCCTGTACCTTTTTCAAACACCTCATCGGCGGTAATCACTGTCATACCGCTGTCGTGTGAGAACTCCCATAGGAAGTTGGATCGACCGCGTATACCGATTTGCACGGTACGTTCGGGATCGATGAAGCCGTTGAGCACCGCCTGACGGAAAACAGAACCATCGTTAACGACGTCACCACCCCAGCTAGCCATCGTGTCACAGTGAGCGTCGATATGAATCAGCCCAAAACTATCGTCGTGTGCCTCGCTCAAACCTTTTAGGCAGCCAAACGTGGTGGTATGTTCACCGCCGCAGTTGAGGGTTGCACAGCCCGCCTGACCCAGTGCCACAAACACCTGATAAATATCATCCAGTCGGGTCTGTAAATCTGTTGCCGACCAAGTGACATCACCGTAATCAATCACGCGGCACTGCTCGAAAGGAATGTGGCCGGTACTGTCATTAACCGGCCCATAATTACGGCTCCACTCGCGCACGGCTTGTGGTCCGTGGCGCGCCCCAGCCAGACCGATAGCGCCTAAATCTAGTGGGCTGCCCACCATAGCAATGTCAACGCCCTCGCCGGATCGTTGGTGCGGGGCCTGAAAAAAACCGGGATGCTGCAGGAAACCTGTCGTGTCTAGGTTGTAACCCTGTTCAGCGGCGCGGGTAAAAAAATTCGTAACGCGATGATCGGCAAAATCGAAGGCCGTCCGGTCCATCGCCCGATACTTTTCCAATTGTTGTTTCGTGAGTTTGGTCATCTGCCGTTTCCCTTTTAGAGCCCAGGGGCCATACCGCCGGCAACGGGTAGCGTGGTACCCGTGACGTATTGAGATAAGTCGCTGGCGAGATAGACAGCGGCCTGACCAATCTCCGCCGGCTGCGCCGAGCGTCCCAGCGGAATGTTTTGTTCTTCCAGTGTCTGTGCCTCTGCGAGCGATATACCCTCAGCTTCAGCGAGCAGCGTCATGGTTGTTTCATGCATTTGTGTAATTACCGACCCTGGGCAAACTGCGTTGACGCGAATATTGTTGGCAGCATACTGGAGCGCCAGCTGCTTGGTTAGACCTACTGCAGCGAACTTGCTGGCGGTATAGCAGGCTGGAATTGTCGGTAATGCACCGGTACCTGCAAGCGAGGCGACGTTGATAATACTGCCACCACGGGCTTGCATATGTGGAATGACCGCTTTACACACATTCACCATACCCCGCAGATTAACCGCGAGACTGATATCCCAATCCTCATCAGTGATCGCCATGAAGTCTGCCGAACCACGCCCCACGCCAGCATTATTGACTACAATGTCCAGCTGCCCGTATTTTGCGATCATTGTGTCTACCATAGCTTGCACCATGACTTTGTTGGTTACATCACACGCGAGGCCTTCGATTTCGTTTAACCCGGTGGCATCTTTTAGGTCGCAGCCCACGACGGTCGCGCCCTCAGCCGCCAACGCATTAAAAATTGCTCGACCAATACCGCGGTGATGCCCCGCACCAGTGATCAACGCGACTTTATTCTGCAAGAGTTTAGCCATTGGTCTGTTTTTCCATGATTTCCACCGCACTGAGCAACCACTTGGGCGCGCTTTCCTCGGCGCCTACGCCACCATAGCTTAGCAGGCCTTCTTGCTTGAGCTCTCCACTATGTATGCGCTGGCAGACCTCATCTAAGTCATCAACAAAGCGCTTCAGGTCAGCCTCTTCCATTACGTCAATGGTCAGGTGAATAGCTGGCGGTGTGTTTACGCCTAACAAGCGCCATTTCTTAGCCTCCATGCCACCGACTACCAGTTCAATATTGAAACCATCCGAGGCGATCATCATCAGTGGGCCATGTGTATCCCAGGTTCTGAGTCCTTCAATGCGTGTGCAGGCTTCGGCGATCGTACGTTTCACATGTAGTAGATTGCGAGCGTTTTCTAAGTAGCCCTCGCGTCCCCAGTGGTGCATCAGTGCCCAGATCGCGGCCACGGGCCCCATTGGCCTGCTACCGATAAAGCTTTGTGATAGATATAACCCACAGGCCCATTCAGTAATGGGCATGTAGTGATAGCTCTGCTCTTCTTGCGAGCGCCACAGTACTGTCGAGCAGGGCTTGGGCGCATAGCCGTATTTGTGTAGATCTGCTGACATTGACCGAACGCCGGGTACCGACAAATCATAGGGTGGAATGTTCTCACCCAGTTCGCGCATAAAGGGCAGAATATAAGCGCCTACACAGGCATCTACATGCAGCCATAGGTTGTTGGCTATGGCTAGTTGACCCATCTCCGTGATGGGGTCTACGTGGCCGTAGGGCCAATTAGGTGCCGAGGCGACAATGCCTATCGTGTTCGGACCAATCGCGGTCGCCAACGCGTCGATATCGGCAGTAAGGTCAGGATTTTGATCGACAGTAACGACCTTCAGATCAAGATAACGGGCAGTTTTGTGGACCGTTGAATGGGTAGAGTAGGGCGCCACAATCTCGGGCTCGGTGATTTCGGGTCTGTGCTTTCTTGCCCAGGTCCGCATAGCGTAAAGGCTGCAAAAGTTACTTTCGGTACCTCCAGAGGTGAAGTTGGCGCGACCATCCTCGCCGCCTCCGGCTAGGTCGATACAGATATCGAGTACGTCGTTCTCCATCTGCGCTGCGGCAGGCTCCTGAAACGTAAACAGACCGTTCCAGCCGAGAAACTCCATAAATGAGGCGCCAACTAGCGCGCCCATTTCGTCACGGCCCTGAAATGCTGTACTACTGAGCTTACCCCGCTCGCTGGGGGTCATAGCGGCACGTAATGTTCGCACTTTGGCAAGTACGTCGCTACTGCTCTCGCCTGTCTCTGGCAGTTTGTGGAGATTGCTCACAGTTCGTTCCCTACATCTGTTACGGTGATTTTGACATCGGCTGCATATTCTATAGCCGACAGACTATGATCGGGCCTGTTTGACGACCATCACCACGAGTGGGTACAGTTCTGGTGCTTGAACACGGGGATTTAAATTGACGCAGGAAAAACTGGCGAGTGATCAATGGCAGCAATTACTGGCTAATACGATCGGTAGTTTGGCGCAGGCTGAATACTACAAAAATTTTTCTCAGGCCTGCGAGTACTTGAGTGGTTATGACAGTGCCTTGGTTGTTTGGCTTAGCACTGAACATCGCCCTATTCATTTGTACGATGATGTCCCCGAAACTTTCTCGAAAGTGACAATGCAGCCCTGGTTTGAAAGCGCTTACGTGCTCGATCCTTTTTATCAGCTGTTTCTGGATAACACGGCTGACGGTGTTTACACGTTATTGGATATTGCACCGGATCATTTTTTAGACAGCGAATATGCGCATAATTACTATAAAAGAACCGGCCTTATTGATGAATGCGGTGTGCTTGTAAATCTCGACAACAATCACGCTATCCTCATCTCCCTCGGCCGGCGAGAGGGCCATGGGCCTGCCGACGCTGATCTGGCAGCGCTAACATTAGCTTTCCCCGTGCTGGCACAATTGTGCCGTAAACAGCAGTCGGCGGGGGATGGAGAAATTAATTTTTCTGTCCCGCTAAATAAGGCATTCCTAAATTTTGGTAAGGATCATCTGAGCAAACGTGAATGCGAAGTTATTCAACTTATTCTGAAAGGGCACTCTAATAAGTCTATTGCCCTGTTGCTGGAGATCAGTGTAGATACGGTCAAGGTATTTAATAAACGCTTCCACACCAAACTGAATATTTCATCTCAGGCTGAGTTATTTTCGCTGTTTCTCGAAGCTATTTCCATGGTGCCCTTCGATGCAGATATTGATCCACTCACGCACTACCTAGAGATCACCCAACCCAGATAGCTATCTTCCCATGTTTGTGTTCAACGATAACGCGGTTATAGCTATTGATGGACACCGTTTCTGTGCTCGTCTGCAGTGCCGTTTCAGCATGTGCGTGGTCAGGCTGCGAGCCATAAAAAAAGCCGCGTTCCTGTTGGAAGGCGGCTTTCTAGCTTCAGCGCTTAACCACTAGAATGAGTAGTTGAGGGTGACGCCATAGGTACGAGGATTGCCTTGTAAGGCGACAATTTGCCCGATGAAGTCCGAAGCGAAACGTTCTTGCTCATACTCTTCGTCGGTAATGTTGCGGCCCCAGACTGCGAGCTCCCAGTTGTCGTCCATAGTCAGCAGAGAGGCGCGCAAGTTGAGTACGCCATAAGAGTCGGTCGCCAGCCAGGGATTGTTAGACGACTCACGGTAGGACTCGCCGGAATACTTACCGTCGGCCTGCAGTGCCATGGCTAGGTTGCCGCCCACTGGAACCTCATAACGCAGCGTGTAAGTGAACTGCATCTCGGGCGAGTTGGGCAGCTCATTACCGTCAAAGCCGTCGACACTACTGCTGACTTCTGTATCGAGATAGCTGGCACCGAGACGAATATCTAGGCCATCAGTGGGTGACGCCAACAGCTCGATCTCTGCACCATAAATGTCAGCTTCTTCGAGGTTAGTTAGGCGAAAGCCGATGCTAGAGGGCACAAAGGTCTGGATGTTTTCATATTCATAAAAAAATACTGCAGCGTTCAGCTGCACTCGACCGTTGGCATGAGTAGACTTGGAGCCAAGCTCGTACGCTGTTACCTCTTCTGAGTCAAAAGGCAGCAGTTCGAAATTATCGAAGGTGAAGTCACCGAAAAACCCACCCGACTTAAAGCCCGTGGTTACTGAACCATAGGTCAGCCAGTCATCAGTAGGCCTGAATTCTAAGGCGACCCGGTAGGAGACATTATCGTCTTGAATCTTGTCATCGGTGAAGGTAAAGGGAATAGTGATGCCATTGGGTAGCCCCAGTTCAGCTCCAACAAACCCATCGAACGCGGCTGTGTCGGCGATTGTACCGTCAGTACCACCGACAAAGTCGGTCTCTTCATCAGAATAACGAATACCCGTTGTTAGCATCCAGCTGTCGCCGAGATCCCAGTCAACGCTCGCAAATAGGGCATAAGCTTCGGTTTCCTGATCGTTGTTCCAAAATACCGGATTGACACCAGCGAGCAGACCTAAAATATCAGCCGAGTTAGCGATGTTTTCAGATTTGAAAGTGTCATTCCAGTACAGGCCACCCACTACCCAGCGAATCTCCTCACCACCGGTAAGACGTAGCTCCTGCGAAAACTGCTCCATTTCTTCGTCGTGGAGAACCGCGAATGCTTCCAGTGGGCTCGACCAAATATTCTCACCGAACTCTCTATCCTGCTGCACCCAACCGGTGATCGAGGTGAGCGACATGCCACCAAAGTCATAATTGACTTTAAGGTTGAGCGAGCTCACATCCGACTGAATACGCATCTCATCGACGCGTGAATTCTGAAATTCATGCGTGAAGGGGTCGCCATCTTTATCGCTGACATCTAGCCCCAGCGTATTGACGCAATTAGCAAAGTCACCCGGGCAGGCTGTGACGAAAACTTCATCGGGCGAGTTCCAATAACCCCCTAGCGAGGTGAACGGGCTGTTGGCGATATCTTGGTCAAGGTAGCTGGCCGACAAATTCCAGGTTAGCCGATCGTGATCTCCAGCTAATTGAATGCGAATGGCGTTAGTATCGGAGTCACCGAAGTCATCTTTACCGCCGTTGTCCTTAAAATACTCGTGGTAGCTCTCGCCCTGTGAATCCCATAAAACGCTTATTCGGCCAGATAGGCTGTCGCTCAGGCCGCCACTGATAGCGCCTTCAAATTTAGTGGTTGAATAGGCACCTACGGTCAGCGAAGCGAAGCCTTCAACCTCCTGTGTAGGTTTGGCGCTGATAACATTCAGTGCACCACCCGTTGCATTCCTGCCGTACAGGGTCCCCTGCGGCCCCTTGAGAACCTCGATTCGGCCTACGTCTAGCATCGACAGGTTGATCATAGCGGGAGAGGCCAAGAATACCTCGTCGAGATAGACGCCGACCGAAGGATTATTATTGGCGTTGAAGTTATTCATACCAATACCGCGTACCGTGATTGCCGGGTTGGCATCGGACATGCCCGCACCCTTGATATCTATGTTGGTCGCCAACATGGCCACGTCTCTAGTGTCTTCAATTCCCATGGTTCGGGCAACTTTTCCGCTAACGGCGGTGACAGATAATGCCACGTCAGTGATGGCTTGTTCCCGTTTCTGCGCGGTGACAATTACCTCTTCAATAATGGAGTCGGCATAAGTACTACTAGCGGCGGTTGTTACGGCGAGGCCTACAGCAGCGGCGAGTGTGGTTTTACGCATGATTTTCCCCTTGTAGCGTTATGAATTTGTTCAAAGTTGATGAAAACACACATGTGGGTGGTTCGGCTTTACCCACATTTAGTGACGTAGTTTAGGTCCAATCGAAATTAGGGGTAATGATATTTCTGATTCTATAAATTACATTTGCGAGACATTAGATGGGTTTTTTGTCGGAAATATAGCGCTACACCGCTCATGTCAGCTCAGGTTATAAGGTGCAGCGCTAGTGCAAACAGGGACATAGCCGATTTTCTGAGGCGGCAATACGGCGCCTGAAGATTGAGGCGCCGCTCTATATATTCATAAGGTCAGTAGCGATTTCCGTCTGTCTTGGTAGGTCAATAAAGTCGCTTGCTCAGTTGGTCCTACGAGCAAAATCCGCGCTGTAAGGGTGTTTTATTTACCGTAAAAAAACCTGTTATGCTCGTTGCGAATATTGGCCGCGGTCACGCTGTCGCAATGCAGGAGTCTTTTATAATGAAAGCAGTTTTCTATCATGAGCACGGTGCGACGGACGTGTTGCAGTTTGGCGATTTGCCAATTCCCGACCCCGCTGCTGGGCAGGTGTTAGTTCAGGTTGCGGCCGCGGCAGTAAATCCTATCGATCGCCGGTTGCGTAGCGGTGAATTGCAGGAATATATCTCCAGAACATTTCCGGTTGTGCCCGGCTGGGATATGGCGGGCCGTATCGTCAAGGTCGGAGAGGGCGTCAGTGACTGGCAGGTCGGTGACGACGTGCTGGGCTTAGCATTTACATGGGCCATACAACATGGCAGCTACGCTGAGTATGCGCCTATCGACGCCACTGCGATTACTCGTAAGCCGCAAGAACTGAGCTTTGAACAGGCTGCTTCGTTGCCGCTGGTCAGCCTTACCGCCTGGCAGGCACTGGTGGAGTTCGGTGACTTGCAGCCCGGTCAAAGTGTCTTGATTCAGGCCGGTGCCGGCGGTGTCGGCAGTATTGCTATCCCTATCGCTAAGCATCTAGGTGCTAAGGTCTACACCACGGCGAGTAAAGGCAATGTTGATTACGTGTTGGGGCTTGGTGCCGATGTGGCGATAGATTACACCGCAGAGGATTACCGCAGCGTAATTAGAGAGCATGAGCCCAATGGCGTAGATCTTGTTCTTGAATCACTACTGGGAGACGAGATTGCGCTCGACGCGATTCGTCTGGCCAAAACGGGTGGGGCGGTGGCTTATATGAACAATGAGCCGCCGGAAATGGCAGATATTAGCGAGCGCAATATCAAGGCGGAATTTCTCCACCACCGTCCGGACGGGGCCATGTTAACGGATCTGGTGGCGCTGTTTCAGCAAGGCGTGCTGAAGATTCCCGAAATTGACGTGATGCCACTGGCCGAGGCCATCGCTGCCCATCATCGCTCTGAAAGCGGTAGAACCCGAGGCAAGGTAGTACTGCACATTCAGGATTTATAACATATGGCCACCGATCCTCGGCGATCGGTGGTGTTTGCTTGGTAAGTATCCCGCCATTTAGCGCTGTTTAGTCAATATCGATAACGATCTTGCCCATTGGGGCGCCATTAGTGAGTGCATCGATGGCCGCGGCAGTGTTGTCCATCGTGAAATGCTGCGCAATAATCGGTCGTATTTGATGCGCTTCGACAAAGCCCATTAACGCTTCATAGTCATCACGATTGCCGGTGCCGACGCCGTGCAGATTGGCGTTTTTGATGATTAGTGGGAATACGGTGATACCCATGTCCACACCCGCCACATAGCCAATGATGTTCACATGGCCACCGTGACGAATCGCGGTCAGTGAATTTTCTAGGGTGCCGGATCCGCCAATCTCGATAACCGCATCTACACCCTGGCCTGCGATCTCGAACGCAGCCTGTCCCCATTCTGGTGTTTCCACATAGTTGAGGCAGTGGTCGGCGCCGAGCTCAGCGGCTCGGGCGAGCTTATCATTGCTTGATGAAATGATGATCACGCTGGCACCCAGTGCCTTGGCGAGCTGCAAGCTGGCCATGGCCACGCCGCCGGTGCCCTGTACCAGCACCGTGTCGCCTTTGCCAATGCCTGAGCGATTCACCAGTGACGTCCAAGCGGTTAGCCCGGCGCAGGGATAGCAGGCGGCTTCAGCCGCTGACAGGTGTTGAGGTACCGTCACCACCGCTTCCTGTGAGTAGATCCCATATTGCCGCAGTGTGCCTGCGGTCTCGAGGCCGCCAGATACACCCCTCTCGCCCTGTAATGCTTCTCCCGATAGCCAGTTAGGGAAAAATGTAGGTGTGACTATGTCACCTACCTGTACGCGTGAGACACCATCGCCCACGGCTTCTACGGTACCCGCACCATCTGACATCGGCACCAATGGAAAGCGCATATTGGCCGTGAATTGGCCTGCAATAATCTGCGCGTCTCTCGGATTTATCGAGGCGGCGCCGAATCGAATCAGCACCTCACCTGGCGCCGGTTCCTGTTTGTTGGTCTCTGCCACTATTAGGTTTTCCGAACCGAAGGCGGTTAGCTGGATTTCACGCATCTTTTTTCCTCTCTTAGTCAGTTTTCTAGGCGAATGGTAACAGCAGTTTCATGTCACCCGCATCATCGATCGTACAAATTCCAGGCACAGCGTCGTGATGCAAGCGCTTGGCGGACACAATGCGCAAGGCATAAGGATAGCGTTATTTTTATGCCAATGTAACGGCGCGCACTGCAATCTAAAATGTTGCTATCACGCCGCGTAACAAACGGCTGTGGCACCCAGGAGTTTTTAGAAAAGCCGCCATTTACGGTGCTTGTGTTTTGGTCATAAGCATATCTCCTCGGCGGGTAAGACAATTACGTTCACAACCTTAAAGTATAATTATAAAATAGAGGTTTAACATAAAAAGTCGTAGATTAGTGATGCCCCTAGCAGTGTCTGTGGTGCTGGCAACAATGGCCGGTGCAACGCAGGCTCAGCAACTTGAAGAAGTCATTGTTACCGCGCAAAAATGTGTCGAAAACTTACAAGATGTTCCTATCTCTGTGAGCACACTGAGTGGTGAGAAAATTCAGGACAACACCATCCTCAATTTTGGCGCGCTCGCGGATTTCGTACCCAGTTTACATATCGCGGATGCGCCGGTGAATACCAATATCTATATGCGCGGTATTGGATCGGGTAACAACCGCGGATTTGAGCAGTCGGTAGGTATGTACCTCGACGGCGCTTATCTTGGCCGTGGTCGGCAATACCGTTCAGCCTTATTAGACATTGAACGCGTTGAGGTACTGCGTGGCCCTCAGGGCACCTTATTCGGAAAGAACACCGTGGCCGGTGCAATTAACATTCAGAGTGCATCTCCTGTCGTCGGTGATGAAATGACAGGTGAGATCAACGTATCTATTGAAGAAAATGGTGGTGCGATTTACGAAGGCTTTATCCAGGGCGGCACCGATACTTTGGCAGTTAGGGCGGCATTTCGGTACCGCGAGAGCGATGGTTACGTTTACAACGCTTATTTAGAGCAAGATGAGGGCGCTATCGAAGAGACGGGCGCTCGCGT
>CAWUXF010000005.1:0-57292 GCA_963926325.1 uncultured Luminiphilus sp.
TGAAATCCGGCACGGCATCAATAGCGACCATTTAAATCGCATTGCGGAAATCAACTTCAGCAATGCCAAGCGGAACCCGCTATCGCAGAGCCGCAACTGGCAGTTTCCAGCAGGCTGCTTCAGCGATGACGACGCACTCAACCCCGTTATTGAGGGGCGCGTCCGCAAACTCGACTGCGGTCAAATAACCGATGGCGCCGCCTGCGTTATTTTAGCGAGTGAACAGGCCGCCAAAGTACACGCGGCTAAAACTGGGCAAAGTCTCGCAGACATACCTCGTATCAAAGGCTGGGGACATCGTTCGGCAGCAATCTTACTCGAGACAAAACTTCAGGCGAGTCACGGCCAGCCTCTGCTTTTCCCGCACGCCGCACAAACGCTTACAGACGCACGACAACGCGCGGGATTCTCTGACATCACGGCGCTCGACGGCCTTGAAACACACGATTGCTTCACCGTGACCGAATACATGGCCATTGACCACAGTGGACTCACCGCGCCAGGTGAAAGCTACAAGGCGATTGAAGATGGGCGGATAACACACGATGGCAGCTTCCCGATTAACGCCAGCGGCGGTTTGATCGGGCTTGGACACCCAGTGGGTGCCACTGGCGTCCGCATGCTGCTCGACTGCTCGCGCCAGGTAACGGGTCGCGCCGGCGCCTGTCAAATTGCCAATGCCGAAAACATGATCACCTTTAATGTGGGGGGTAGTACCACCACCTGCGCAAGCTTTGTGGTCGGTGTAGGCGGGTGAAAGATGTCTTTATCTACGAGGCTATTCGCAGTCCGCGTACACGTGCTAAAGCGGATGGCGGCCTACATGAACTAACACCCCCTGAGCTACTGGGCCAGCTTTATCTGCAACTGGCGACTCGCACACATTTGGACCCCGCACTTGTCAGTGAAATTATATTGGGTTGCGTTACACAATACGGGGAGCAGGCGGCCAATATCGCCAAAACCTCAGCCCTTTACGCGCACTGGCCAGACTCGGTGGCAGGTTTAACGGTGAATCGCTTTTGCTCGTCGAGCATTGATGCAATTGCGATCGCGGCGCTTAAAGTCGCTGCGGGTTATAGCGATGCCATTGTCGCCGGCGGCATCGAGATGATGTCTCGGGTGCCGATGCTGTCCGACGATGCCCGGGTATTTAATGATCCCACCTATGCAGTACAGAGTCAGATGTTACTGATGGGCAGCGGTGCCGATTTAATTGCGACACGTGGCGGTATTTCACGAGCGCAGGTCGACGACGTCGCTTTTCTCAGCCAGCAACGTGCTGCGCACGCGCAAGCCGAGGGGCGTTATACGTCGATCGTCGGCATCGCAACCGCCGCTGGCGTCATTGACCAAGACGAATGTATTCGCGGTGGTATCACGCGAGAAAAACTTGCCGCATTACCCGCAGCCTTTGCAGGCCTAGGCGCTGCAGGTGCCGACGCCGTGCAAATGGCGCGCTATCCCGAACTAGCCGCGATTGAACATGTTCACACCGCCGGCAACTCACCAGCAATGTGCGATGCCGCCGCCGTAGTGCTTTTGGGAGATGCCGCGCTCGGTAAAAAGCTCGGCATTACACCGCGAGCGCGTTTAATGGCCAGCAGTACTGCCTGCGGCGAACCCTTAGAAGTACTCGCCGGCTGCATTGCGGCCACGCGAAAGCTGCTTAATCAACAAAAACTCAAAACCACTGATATTGATCTATTCGAGATACACGAGGCGTTTGCCGCAACAATGATCAAAGCCAAACGCGAGTTACAACTCGATGATGACAAAGTCAATCCAAATGGCGGGGTGATCGCTCTAGGGCATCCGATGGGTGCCACCGGCGCGATCATGACCGGCACGTTGATCGATGAAATGGAACGGCTGTCTTTAACGACCGGCTTAGTCGCCGCCAGCGGTGCGGCGGGCAGCGGCAGTGCGTTATTGTTACGACGCGAATAGTGATCAATATCGCAGTTACTAATGAAGCGCCCCGCCTAAAAACGGGCTGGCCAAATTGGACGCGTAAACTTGGGTACTACTGAGCCTGCATCACCGGACCGACAACTGCCTGCGCCAACTAAAACTTTAGTCGCCACATTTTTCAGTGCCGCTTTTGACTGGTTACGCAGAGATCGCTATTCCTCATCGGCGTCCTTGAGTCGCTCTAAACGCGCCTCTTCGTCTTCAAATGCCGCTTTTATCTCGTCCATAACCGCATCGAGATCTGCTTCATGGGTATCTAATTCTGCATATCCGGTTAGTGCGAACTCAGGGTGTAAATCGCCCTCTTCATAGTGCGCCCAAATCTCTTGTGCGTAACGTGTTTCTAAGAGCTCCGGGGCAAACTGTCCGTAATATTCAGTCATGTTGTTTACGTCGCGGTCAAACATTGCACGCGCATTGTTATTCGAGGCGGCGTCGACTGCCTGAGGTAAATCAATGATCACCGGACCTTCGTCATTCACCAGTACGTTGAATTCTGAAAGATCGCCATGAATGATACCTGCACAGAGCATGCGCATCACGTATTGCATCATCAGTGCGTGATCTTCAGAGGCTTGCTCTGCCGACATGCTCACATCATTCAGGCGCGGCGCAATATTACCTGCGTCATCAGTGATCAGTTCCATCAGCAACACGCCTTCAGTGCACCCGTACGGGGTGGGCACACGGACGCCTGCCCGGCTCACCCGATACAGCGCATCGACCTCGGCGTTCTGCCATGTCTCTTCTTGTTGCTGACGACCGAAGCGCGAGCCTTTTTCCATGGCGCGGGAGCGCCGACTATTACGTACTTTACGGCCCTCGGTATATTGCACAGCTTTTTTGAAGCTGCGTTTCATAGATTCTTTATAGATTTTTGCGCAGCGCAGCTCGTTGCCACAACGCACAACGAACACATCTGCCTCTTTGCCGCTCATTAGCGGGCAGATCACTTCACTAATTAGACCGTCTTCAATGAGCGGCTGTAGGCGTTTCGGTATTTTCACAGTTTCATCATGATCCAGGCGCTGGGCTGCCCTCTATTGTGAGTGTCACGATCGCTGCCCCAGCTAGAGCGGTCCAAAGCACTAGATTACCCATCTAATCGACTTTTGGACACTGCAAAACTACGGGCAAACTGCACCATCGCCGGCAATCGCCATAGCTTCAATTTCAAATTCAAGCTCAGGCAGAGCCAAGGAGCTCACTTCGACGATGGTATCGGCGGGGTATGGCGCTGAAAAATACTGTTCACGCAGCGCCATGATTTTTCCAAAATTATCCATATCGCGCAGATAAATCGTTACTTTGACTATTTGTGCAAGACTCGAGTCGGCAGCCTCAAGAACCGCAGAAAGGTTAGCCATAGTCTGTTTCACCTGAAGGTCGAAATCACCTACGCCAACAAGGTCACCGGTTGGGGCGATAGCCGCCTGCCCTGAAGTGATCACTAAATCGCCAACTCGAAACGCCTGTGAAATCAGAAAGGCCTCAAAGGGATCTGAGGCAGTTTTTATTTGTTTCGCGTTAGTCGTCATTGCCGAAAACTCCTGTCAATTCGTGGAAGAAAAACATCTAACAAGATTCATACTTTAGCGCATTCCTCGGATGGCGTCCTATTGTCCGCCCGTGTCGTTGACACCGCGGGTTAAGCCATACAATTAAGTCGACAAAACATAGTCTCTGGCACTGCCTATAACGACGTTTCGAGCAGCATATTCGAGCAGAGTGGCGACTAAAACGCCCCTTAATGAGCATGATGGACGAAGTAGGATCGCGATTAATACGCTGCTGCCTTCTAAAAATCGACAGATCTGATGGCCGCTAGCGGCTATTAACTGGCGCTAGCGACGCCAATTAGACTGGGTTAACATCTATACATCCGATTAACAAAAAGAAGACTTTAGGAATGAAATACCAGATTGTAGCTTTATTGACAGGTTTGCTAGTAAGTAGCCAATCATTGGGGGGGCATCAGATGTTATTAGGCGGTGTACTCGCCGGAAACCAAGCATTGGCAGAGGATCACCATGCCTCTGAGCACACAACACCGATTGCTAAGCCTGGCCAAATCGTCGTGGTCTTCGAAGTACCCTGCACCGATTCAGCACAAAGTCTGGCGATCCTTAACGAGCTCATTGCCTATGAAGCCGTTAATTCACCCATTGCTTATTCGTCGGTCGCTGTGTCGATTAATGAATCTACGGTTGGCGCTATAGACGTCCACGAATCTATGGCGGCCATGGAACAAGCCTTTGCCTGGCAAGAAGGCGACGAGACATGGACCGCACTGCAAGCCAAAGCTTTTGAAGCATGCAGTACATCTTTGGATCAACTGACCGCCAAGATATATAACGCGCACTAAAGGCAGTACTGGCTGCAACAGCTGCAGCCCCACTGGGACAGAGCAGGCCAATGCAGACGGCGCCATTGCGTTGTAGCGTGGTCGCGTGTGCTCGGCGGCTCATTCAGCAGCTGTTAGCTAACAGCTTAATTCGAAGCGCCGCTTGGGGCGCTCTATGGCAGTGCAGCGGCAACACTTCACCGTAGTCAAACACGGTAGGTGTCACCAGGTTTTATTCAGTGTATGTCTGAATAGCCAAGCTTAATGGTGAAATCCGGATGCCTCGGTTGAATCCATCGGTACCTGAACAGGATGCTTGGCAAAGTAGTCCATCGCCTTTTTTATGTCGTCTAAAAGCAACATAGCTAAATCTCGACTCACGCCATGCCGGACTAGAATACGCTGAACCACCTCTGTCTCGCAGTTGGCGGGTAACGAGTAGGCTGGCACCTGCCAGCCACGGGCACGCAAGCGATCTGCAAGGTCATAGAGGCTAAAGCCGGGCTCTCCGCCGTCCTTCAACTTCCAGCACAGCGTGGGTATACCCTGATCTCGTTTGCCGCTATAGATCATTTCGAACGGGCCTAGCGCCTCCAGTTGCGTGGCGAGATATTCCGCGGTGTCGTAGCAGGCACCATGAATCTTGGTGTAACCCTCCCGGCCCAAGCGGAGAAAGTTATAGTATTGGCAGACCACGGGGCCGGCAGGCCGAGAAAAGTTGAGCGCTATATCGCGCATATTACCGCCCAAGTAGTTCACCCAAAACACTAGATCATCGGGTAAATCCTCCGCCTGACGCCACATAATCCAACCCACGCCCAAGGGCGACAGGCCGAACTTGTGGCCGGAAGCGTTGATAGATTTAACTCGTGGTAGGCGGAAGTCCCATTCCAATTCCGGCGCACAAAAAGGTGCTAAAAAGCCACCGCTAGCGCCGTCGACATGAATGGGGATGTCCAGTCCGGTCTCTAGCTGATAGGCATCCAGTGCATCGGAGACAGCTTTCACCGGCTCGTATTCCCCCGTGTACGTAACCCCCAATGTTGGAACCACACCGATAGTGTTTTCATCACACAGCTTGATAACCTCCTCTGGGGTCATCAACAGACGGCCGTTTTCCATGGGTATTTCGCGGTGTTCGATATCCCAGTAACGGGTGAATTTATGCCAACAAATTTGCACTGGACCCGTAATGAGGTTGGGTTTATCAATCGGCTTTCCTGCCGCTTTGCGCGCGGCCTCCCACCGACGTTTCAGCGCCATGCCACCCAACATTGCAGCCTCACTGGAGCCCGTGGTGGAGCAGCCCACGCCATTGTCGCCAGCCGGTGAATGCCACAGGTCAGATAGCATATGCACGCAGCGGGCTTCTATTTCGGCGGACTGTGGGTATTCATCCTTATCGACAATATTCTTGTCGATACACTCATCCATCAGCTTGTGTATCTCTGGCTCTTCCCATGTTTGACAGAAAGTGGCCAAATTCTGGCGCGCGTTGCCATCCAACATCAGCTCATCATGCACCACAGCATAAGCATGGCGAGGGTCCCGCTCTGAGCTGGGAAATTTGTACTTCGGCATACCCACGCTAAGGTCTACAGATGCATACACGTCATCATTAATGTTGCCCTGTATGGAATCTTTATCATGTAGTGCCATTCTGCTCTCCGGAAACTTAAAAACCTTAGGTTTATGCTTTCTTCCATAGCTAAATAGGCCACATTTGCTCAATCAGCAGCACACGCACAGCGACTAAAACTGATATTGCCAATTAGCATGAAGCCATTAAAACTCGGGGCAGATCAAACGATGTTAGCGCCGCACGCTAGGGTTTTGTGAACTCCCATACCGTACCCAAGTTGATCTCTGCTTCGTTTATCAGCGGCTCGTAGTACTGTAGCTGTAATCCGCTCGATGTACACAAGACTTTGAACTCATCCGCGCGAGACACCTTTTCAGTGGCATTTCGCATACTGCTGGCGCGCGCAGTCGCTATGTCCGCAAGCTTGAATAAATAATTAACCTCACTTTCCACAACCGCGCGCGATCCTTTGGCGCGAGATGCTAAGAGTTGATCGAGTCGCCGCAGAAAGCTTTCTAATGTCAACATATCAGCCTCCTCGCTCTTCAAAAGCAAACTAAAGCTTTTATGTATTTGCTTTAGAACAGAGCGCGCATCTCCTCCCGTAAAGTCGCGCTTCAGAAATTCCATCGCGAGGCCGAATAGGTTCTCGGCCTGAATCTGCTGATAAGCCAATTGCTGCGCACAAACAGACTTATAAATAATGGAATCGCAGGAGTGTGTCAGAAAGACCATGCGGCCACCCGGCGCCAGCAAGCGCGCCAACTCCAAAGTTGATGTCGAAAGATCGCTACACTCTATGCCATATTGACTGGTGATTTTGTCAAAAGATCCATCCTCGAAAGGGGTCGATTCCACTGCAATGCTGCCCATCAGCTGCAGACGACTTTCTTGATGACTCAAAGTTTCCTCGCGAATCAGCGCAACGTCGATACCCACAATATCAACCGTGAGACCTCTTGCAATTGCCGCATCAAAAAACATTTTGCCAATAACCCCGTTGCCACAGGCGACATCCAGTATTCTTTGGGTGCGCCCAGACGCTAATAGCTGCGACTCCCAGAACCGACGCAAGGTGCCATTTTTGTCAAATTCTTGAGTGCCAGGACAAGACCACAGTTGCTTTTCTTCTATCCAGTAATGGCTCCAAGCCTTGAGAGAGTCGTTGTGCAAAGACAGATTCCTATTTAAAAAAATGCAGGTATGGATAACGCATGAACACCTTACCGAGCTTCAGTTTTAGAATAAAGGCGAATGTTACTTAGCGCTGCATCATTTCGAGCACACGAATAAAAAGTAAGCATGCCTTTACGCAGTGAGAATCTATAACGGTAATCGGCAGCAAATTTTCAGGACGCAGCTCAACGTATTTTTACCTAGCCAGAAGCTAGCGATCATTTCGCTAAAAGCGAATTATCGTGATTAGCATTGTGCCTATTCTTCAAGCGTAAAGAGACTGTTTTTACTGATCAGCCGCAACTATGATATTGGGCGTTATACATTTGTTGATTGCGGCTTTTCGAGTCGTATAAAATCAATCCAACCTGTAAAAATCATCTTCTCTTGTGCCTTGGACACAACGCCTCGGTGCATATGGGTCATATCGCTCGGCCAGATTAATAAGTCTCCCTTGATGCATTCCGTTGTCAACATCTGATGTGGGAACTCGGTCCCGCCATTGGACGTGTCTGTCAGGTATAACATCCATACCAACGCGCGATGGCCGTACTCCAGACTATCTCTTTCACAATGTATCGCCGGATAGCCACCGCCAGCGGGATATTTTTGAATACTCGAAAGTTTCGAATAGCCTAACGGTCCCAGGCCTGTTGCACCCAAACCGAAATAATATTTTTCAACATATTCAACGACGCGGGCTTGGAGTAGCTCAAAAAAAGGCTCGACCTGACCATACATTTCAATAGGAAGAGTGATATCCATCGAGTCTTTCATACGCTTATCAATTCTGGCGTTCTCTCCCAGCCTACCGGGCTGCGCCAAATGCGCATTTTTTTCATACAGGTCGATTATCTTGTCACAGACCTTGGTATCGATTTTATAAATTTCAATGAATGTCTTTTGAGACATGAGCCACCTTGCCCGAACTTGTAAAAAACGCGCGAAAATTTCTACACGCAATTAATCTTGGTGTGCTTTATGGTCGGTGTGAGAGGATTTGAACCTCCGACCCCTTCCTCCCGAAGGAAGTGCGCTACCAGGCTGCGCCACACACCGAGGACGCCGAGCGTATCAAAACGGGTTGGCCCCGCCAATGCCTCAGTAAATACCTGCCCATTGCGCAATTCCCTGACTCAAGAAGCTAAAGGCGGTCACCACGACTACCAGCAACATCATCAGCAATAGAGGACGGAAGGGTTTTCGTTCAACAGCATTAACACCACGCTTTAGAAATGCGTCGACCTTCGCTTGATCTTCAGGGTACAGACGTCGCTCATTGACGTCATATTCGCCTGCATCTGCCAAACTGTCTGCGGCACTCGCTCCAGACTCGGTATCAGCCGGATCGCTAGCGTCATCTTCATTTTTGGATTCGTTCAATAGATTCTCCAGTTCGACTATACGACCCTGCCCTACACCGGATGATACAAGACTATCCGGCAGTAAATAACAGGCAAATCACTTAATCTCAAAAGTGCTTTTCAACACCTATGCCAAGCCAAATGGCTGCTTTAGATCACTAATACCCCTAAGCGCATGTTGTTGGCTAACATCGATATTTTTAGCTGGGGCGATCAAAGCAATAATGTCAGCCACTATACCTATGCCGATAAGGTCAGCAACCGATGGCTGCGATTCAAAGCTACGTTCAGCAAGCTATACCCGTCATACGGCGATACCTGCAATCCACTATATTAGCTGTGTTACCACCGCGCTGCGGTCTCTGTCAGCAGACACATCCTCGGCCAACTTTTATATGTGACGTCTGTATCGACGCGCTCCCACTCAATTCACAGGCCTGTCGTTGCTGTGCCGAACCGCTAAAGCAAAGGGGTACTTGCGTTCGCTGCAAGCACCAAAAGCCGCCATACTCACGCGCGATAGCCCCATTTTTGATGTCAGGTGGCATGCAGCAACTCATCCATCAATGGAAATTTGAGGGCAAGACACAGTTAAGCACTACGCTAGCCTCACTGCTGATCAAACGCCTAGTCAGCGATCAACAGCCTGAATATCTGATACCGGTGGCAAGCCATTGGCGACGCCGCTGGGCACGCGGCTTCGATCAGACATGGCTGCTCAGCAACAACTTGTCACACTTAACCGGCATTAAGACGCTTCCGGCACTTAAGAGAGCTCGCCTCGGCGAGCGACAACATCAATTGAGTCGACAAGGTAGGGACAACAATATGCGAAGTGGCTTCGTCACCAGTCGGCGCTTCAATGGTGAGCATGTCGCGCTCATTGATGACGTCATCACAACCGGCGCGACAGTCAATGCCGCAACGCACGCGCTACGCAGGGCCGGTGCCGGTTCGATTGAAGTCTGGTGTTTGGCACGCACACCGGCGCCGGCACTCAAACCATAAGCACAGATTAGTACAGACTGCCGCGCTTATGATCCCCTTCAGCGGAGCGCGACAGTGTATGCTTGTGCTTTAGCGATCAGGACTTGCGCATGCAGCATCCCTACGATGCACTCACACCCGACGCGGTAGTTGACGCGATCGAACAAGTCGGCCTTAAATGCGACCTCCGTCTCATCGCACTCAACAGTTACGAGAATCGTGTCTATCAAGTCGGTATCGAAGACGAGACACCGGTGATCGCCAAGTTTTATCGTCCAGAGCGCTGGAGCGACGCACAAATTCTCGAAGAACATGATTTTGCGCAAGAGTTAGCTGAGGCTGATCTTTCGGTGGTCGCGCCGCTTGTTATTCACGGCGCCACACTGCACCAAGTGGGCGCTTTTCGTATGGCCGTATTCGCGCGCAGGGGTGGTCATGCGCCCGAATTCGACAACTTCGACAATTTGCTCATCTTAGGCCGCACATTAGGCCGCATTCATCGCGTTGGTAGCGCCAGCCGCTTCAAGCACAGGCGTCAGCTATCGATCGATCGTATGGTCACCGAGAGCCGCGAATTCTTAAGCGAAAACTTTATTCCAAGAGACCTACTGCCCGCCTACGACAGCTTAGCGGCAGATCTCGACGTGGCGATAAGAGAGATGCTGGCCGACTACACCAGTGCAGATGACATCCGACTGCATGGTGACTGCCATTCTGGAAATATTCTGTGGCGCGACAACACCGCACATTTTGTCGACTTAGATGACTGCATTAATGGTCCGGCCATTCAAGACTTATGGATGTTCTTAAGTGGCGAACGTCATCATCGCGAGTTGCAAGTGGCTGAGTTAATTGAAGGTTATAACGAATTCGGTGATTTCGACCCCAGACAGCTACGTTGGATAGAAGCACTGCGCACCATGCGGCTTATGCATCACGCCGCATGGCTAGGTCGGCGCTGGCAAGATCCAGCCTTTCCGAGGGCATTCCCTTGGTTTGGTCAGCCGCGTTTTTGGTCTGATCATATTCTTGAGTTACGCGAGCAAATGTGGGCGCTCAACGAGCCGACACTCCGATTGCTGTAAGCCACATAATCATCGACGAGCGCGCGGATATACGAGCGTCCACAGCCAAAACCAAAACGAATTACCACCCAGCACCTGGCGATCTACCGCGTTAAAGAACGCTGCAGTTTCTTGGGGGTCGGTAAACATATCGAGTCGAGTGCGCATCGGGCGCTCGGCATCGAGCGCTTTTACAATCTTCGCTGGGTTGCCCGCCACAATCACGTTAGTGGGCACGTCTTTGGTCACCACAGCACCTGCGGCAACCACACTGTTATCGCCGATGGTCACCCCCTTGAGTACCTTTGCGTGATCGCCCAACCAGACATTGTTACCGATATGTACTGGCGTCACTCGCTCGTCGCGGTCAATACGATCATAAATGCCATGCCAGTCTGAATCTGTAATAAAGGCGCCGTTCGCCATCATCACGGCGTCGCCCAATATCACTTCATCACTCGCACTAATACGCGAGCCAGGACTCATCAAACAACCATCACCAATCTGCACACGTCCAAGACCAAAGTCTCGGCCCCAAACGCCAATTTCAACACGATGATTTGGCTCACCAATTGCCGTAAACGAATGTCCAATGCGGATATTGTTACCCGAAATCACCACATACCAAGGCTTCATGATATTGGCATGAGGCCCAAGGAATTCGCAGCGCGGGCGAAGATAGTAATCCACCCAGGCATCGCGCAGGGTTAACCAAATTTTTTTCACCCAATAGGGGCGTAAGTCAGCACGCATACAACACATCTCGAAGAATGACGGGGTATCATGGCAAGGACATGGAGCCGCCGCAAACATTTGATGGCATTGGTCCGATCGTCAGTGATCAAACCAATGTACACAACGAACTTCACAACGTCGTGCACAAGCACTTGACGACGTGCTGGCGTAAGCCCATACCCCAGCATACCGTCGAAGCTGTGAACATTGCACTGAAGTGGCTTGCGCAGCGCGCCGCACCGGTGATCCTCGACTCATTTTGTGGTACCGGCATGAGCACCGCAGTCTTAGGCGCCCGCTATCCAGAATGCTCAGTTATTGGGCTGGATCAATCGACGGACCGCCTTCAAAAACATCAGCCAAACGGTAGCGATAATTATTTGCTGCTGCGCGCCGAGTGCGAGCCCTTTTGGCGCGCACTGATTGACGCGGGTATCTCGCTCGAACGACATTTTTTACTCTTCCCCAACCCATGGCCCAAGGCGCGACACCTCAAACGTCGTATCCACGGTCATCCGAGCTTTCCACTACTGAACCGGCTTGGCGGCGCATTCGAGCTGCGCAGCAATTGGGGAATTTATGTTCATGAATTTGCTATCGCCGCAGAGCTGATGGGTCGACCCGGTCGCGTAATCGCCTACCAACCCACATCACCGATGACGCTTTTTGAACGCAAGTACCACGAGCGCGGAGAACAATTATGGTGTTTTCAAACCGATGACATCGCGCAACTGGTTACCAGCCCGATTGAAATGTAAGTTGCGTCGTGGATACGCAAGGTTAAATCGCTAGAGCCATGGGCGACACTGAGCTATCCTGTAGCCTTGAAAAGACAGATTCTGCGGATCAAAATAGCGGATAATGACCACACAATAGAACCGCGCACGGCGATAGTCGCCGAGGATTAGATGTAATGACAATAAGCGAACTCAGCGTCGAACCGCATCAAACCAATAGCGATACAGTCTGGGATCGTATTCGTGAAGAGACCCGCTGTGCGGCCAGTAAAGAGCCGATTTTGGCGAGTTTTTTACACGCTACAATTCTTCACCACGATGAGCTCGAATGCGCGCTGAGTTTTCATCTCGCTAATCAGCTAGACAGCCCCAGTTTGTCCTCGATGATGCTTAGGGAGATTTTTTTAGAGGCATTCACCGACGATGCAGACATTCGCTGCTGTATTCGTGACGATCTGCTCGCTGTGCTCGAACGGGACTCAGCTACCGATCAACTCAGCCTACCGTTTCTTTATTTCAAGGGCTTTCAGGCATTGCAGACGCACCGCGTAGGCCATTGGTTGTGGCAGCGAGATCGGCGTGCCTTAGCGCTTTTTTTACAAAGTCGTATGTCGTCTAAGTTCGGTGTCGACATTCATCCAGCCGCGCGTTTCGGACACGGTGTGATGCTCGATCACGGCAGTGGTCTAGTTGTCGGTGAGACGGCGGTGATCGGTAACCGAGTGTCGATCCTGCAGTGCGTGACCCTAGGTGGCACGGGTAAGCAGCATGGCGATCGCCATCCCAAAATTGGTGATGATGTGTTGATCAGTGCCGGCGCAAAGATCCTCGGCAATATCAACGTTGGTGAGGGCGCCATCGTCGGCGCTGGATCTGTCGTGCTTAAAGACGTGCCAGCACATACCACCGCAGCCGGAGTACCCGCACGCGTTGTGGGAACGCCAAGTTCGGACTCACCCGCACTCGAGATGGATCACGCTATTCCTGATAACAAATGGTAAGAACTAATCGAGATCAGCAAAATACCCTGCTCGCCGACGCTTAAGTCATCCATACAGCATTGGTGATTTGGCAGTCCAGCGCATCTAAAAACATGTGTATGCACAAACCAAGCCCAACCAAGCGCACTTTGGGTATAAAGCACATCAGTCCATAAAGTAAAATAAGCCAAATCTGATGCAATGGATGGAAGCCAATACTACATCGACCCGGATCGTAGATTGGTGTTGCCAACAAGTGATCAAGATCTACTAGCATCGTGGCGATCATCACAAAGACGGTAAACTGCCAGCGCGCTCTAAAGAAAACGCCGGCAATGAGCAGTGGCAGGCCAATATGTAGCGCGATATGCAACACGAAGCGTCAATCCATTCCTTAATATTTAGCGCAACGCCCGACTCCAAGGTGACGGCGCTACACACGTTGCAACGTACAAAGCCTCTACCTTGTCTCGCGCCCACTGGGTTTTACGCAAAAATTTCAGCGATGACTTAATAGAAGGGTCTTTTTTAAAACAATTGATATCAATCTTTTCGGCCAGACGCTCCCAACCATAGTGCTCGACAAGCTTAGTCACCACGACCTCTAATGTCACACCGTGCAGTGGATTGTTGGGCTGCTGATTAGGCATCGAGCATCGCAGTCATTGATGAGCCAGATTTACGCCAACAAAGAACATCGTTCAATATTAAACACCTTTGTCTCACTGATGATACTGGGGCGAGAATTCAATCACTGCGTCGACCATAGCGGCGACATGATCAGGATTAACGCCCGGCGTGACACCATGGCCTAAGTTAAAGATATGACCACTACCTGCACCATAAGCTGCCAAAACGCTCGCTACTTCCTCGCGGATACGCTCGGGGGAGGCATAGAGCATGGTCGGGTCCATATTACCTTGCAACGCAACTTTATCGCCGATACGCATACGCGCTGCACCAATATCCGTGGTCCAATCCAAACCTACTGCATCGGCACCACAGCCTACGATCTGCTCAAGCCATTGGCCACCGCCCTTAGTGAAGACGATCACAGGTACCTTTCGTCCATCGGCTTCACGGGGTAGCTGCTCTATAATGCGCCGCATATAACGCAGCGAGAACTCTTGATATGCGGCGTGGCTGAGTGAGCCACCCCAGGTATCGAAAATTTGCAGTACTTGGGCACCATGTATCACTTGCTGCTTGAGATACTCGGCTACCGCATCCGCCAACTTTTCTAATAACCGATGCATCAGTGCAGGCTCATTAAAGGCCAGCGCCTTAGCCTTAGCGAAATCTTTAGATGATCCGCCTTCAATCATGTAAGTGGCCAGGGTCCATGGGCTGCCCGTAAAGCCAATCAGCGGCACACTGCCGTCCAGCGTCCTGCGAATTAGCGCCACAGCATCCATAACGTACCCAAGGTCGGCAACGCTATTAGCACTCAAGCGGTCGACATCGGCAGTGCAGCTGATTTTGCGCTCAAAGCGCGGTCCTTCCCCCTCGGTGAAATAAAGTCCCAGACCCATTGCATCAGGAATCGTCAAGATATCTGAAAACAGGATCGCGGCGTCCATTGCGTAGCGGCGCAACGGCTGCATCGTTACTTCGCAGGCCAGTTCAGTATTTTTACAAAGATCCATAAAACTACCGGCCTGAGCACGGGTCGCTCGATACTCGGGAAGATATCGTCCCGCTTGACGCATCATCCACAGTGGCGTGCGATCAACCGGCTGACGCTGCAAAGCCCGCAGAAGGCGGTCATTTTTTAATTCAGACATGGTTTTGTGAGCCTATACAGTGCGCTGCGGCCAGTGCGAAAGCACTGAACAACAGACGCGGCATTAAACGCAGAGGTAGTCGAGGATACCTTCGGCGGCTTGACGACCTTCCCAGATAGCGGTGACCACAAGATCTGAGCCACGTACCATATCGCCACCAGCAAATACTTTCGGGTTGCTGGTCTGGAATTTAAACGCTTGATGCTCGGCTGCGACAACGCCTTGCCAATCGTTAAGCTTAAGGTCGATATTACCAAACCATTCTGCTGGGCTCGGCTGAAAACCAAAAGCCATAATAATCGCATCGGCCTCGATAACTTGTTCGCTGCCGGCAATCGGCTCAGGTCGACGTCGACCATCTGGCCCCGCCTCGCCGAGCTCGGTTTCAATCACTTTAATACCCAGCGCCCGACCAAAGTACTCAACCACTTCAACCGGCTGGCGATTAAACAAAAATTCGACATCCTCTTCACGCGCATTTTTTACTTCGCGTCGCGACCCAGGCATATTGGCCTCGTCACGTCGGTAGACGCAGTAGACACGCTCGGCCTGCTGTCGAATAGCGGTGCGCACGCAATCCATTGCGGTATCGCCACCACCCAGTACAACAACCGTCTTATCTTTCAAATCAACAAAATTACCGGCCGGTTGCTCGTAGCCCATTTTCTCGTTGACGTTACCAATTAAGTAATCGAGGGCCTTGTATACACCCGGCAAATTTTCTCCAGGGAAGTTGCCCTGCATCGCCTTGTAGGTACCCATGCCTAAGAATACGGCATCGTAATCGGCCATTAAGTCATCAATATCGATATCGACACCAATTTCAGTGTTCAGCCGAAATTCGATTCCCATTCCCTCAAAAACCTCTCGACGACGCTCCATGACCGACTTTTCGAGTTTGAACTGGGGGATCCCAAAGGTCAGTAGACCACCAATTTCTGGATAGCGATCAAATACGACCGCCTTGACACCATTACGCGTGAGGATGTCAGCACATCCCAATCCTGCAGGGCCCGCGCCGATGATCGCTACTTTTTTGCCGGTAGGCACCACATCTGACAGATTGGGCCGCCAGCCCATCGCCAGCGCCGTGTCAGTAATATATTTCTCGGAGTTACCAATAGTCACTGCGCCAAAGCCTTCATTTAACGTGCAGGCACCTTCGCAGAGACGGTCCTGCGGGCAAACGCGACCACAGACCTCGGGCAGAGTATTAGTTTGATGGCTGAGCTCCGCCGCCTCAAACAAATTACCCTCGGCGAGCAGCTTCAGCCAGTTCGGAATATAGTTGTGTACGGGGCACTTCCACTCGCAGTATGGATTGCCACACTCGAGGCAGCGGTGCGACTGTTCAGCTGCCTGGTGTTCGCTAAACTCATCATAAATTTCGACAAAGTGCTCGGTACGCGTCTCTATCGACTTCTTCGCAGGTTCCTGACGTTGAACGTCTAGAAACTGAAAGTTGTTGGCCAGTTTTACGGTCATCCTGCCCTCCCTTAGTCTGTATCACGCAAGCGCGACAGCAGCTTGCTAAAATCAGCGGCTTTGGGCTTAACAAGCCAAAACTTACCAACATAATCTTCAAAGTTTTCCAATAGATGCGCGCCCCAAGTCGACTCCGTTTCGCGAACAAACTCTCTAATGTTATCGCGCAAATTATGACGCCACGCCTCCATTGCTTCGCCCGATACTCGATGCAGCTCAACCAATTCACTGTTGTAGCGATCGATAAAACTACGATCTTCATCTAGTACGTAGGCAATACCACCCGTCATACCCGCACCGAAGTTAACGCCAGTACGTCCAAGTATAGTGACGCTGCCACCGGTCATGTATTCACAGCAATGATCGCCCGCCGCTTCAATCACCGCATGTGTCCCTGAATTACGAACTGCAAAGCGCTCCCCCGCAGTACCTGCGGCAAACAACTTACCGCCCGTTGCACCATATAAGCAGGTATTGCCAACAATAGCTGTATAACGACTTTCAAACGACGAGTCGCGCGGAGGGAAAATAACCAGCTTACCGCCAGCCATGCCTTTGCCCACATAGTCGTTGCAGTCGCCTTCTAAATACATGTGCAGGCCACCGGCGTTCCACACACCAAAGCTCTGACCGGCCGTGCCAGTCATACGCAAAACGACGGGATTGGCTTCCATACCCACGTTGCCATGCCGTTTCGCTATTTCCCCCGATAAACGCGCACCAATAGAGCGATCACAGTTGGTCAGGTGGTAGCTCAGCTCAATACCACTACTCGCTTCGATCGCCGGCAGTGCATCAGCAGTCATACGCTGCGCTTTCTCACCCATATCGAAAGGATCATTACTGGCGACCTGACAGAACTGCGGCTGATCTACAGCGTCAGGATCCACCCAAAGAATCGGGTCTAAATCCAGTCGTGCATGCTTTTCAGTCAACCCTGGCAACCGCTCGAGTAAATCGGTACGGCCAATAAGGTCCTCTAATTTAGCGATACCAAGCTTAGCCAGCCATTCGCGCGTCTCGGTCGCAATAAAGGTAAAAAAGTTCACCACCCGTTCGACATCACCAACAAAGTGGTCTTGGCGCAGCGTTTGGTTTTGAGTTGCAACACCCGTTGCGCAATTATTTAAATGGCAAATACGCAAATATTTGCAACCTAAAGCAACCATTGGGGCGGTTCCAAAGCCAAAGCTCTCAGCACCTAAGATGGCCGCCTTAATAACATCAAGACCTGTCTTCATACCCCCATCTGCTTGCAGCCGAATCTTACCGCGCAGCATATTACCGCGCAGTGTCTGCTGGACCTCCGCCAAACCGAGTTCCCATGGCGAACCCGCATGACGAATTGACGTAATTGGACTGGCTGCAGTACCACCGTCATAGCCACTGATCGTAATTAGGTCGGCATATGCCTTAGCTACCCCAGCGGCAATCGTACCAACACCGGGTTCGGATACGAGCTTTACCGACACCAGGGCATCTGGATTCACCTGCTTTAGGTCGAAAATCAGCTGCGCTAAATCTTCAATCGAATAGATATCATGATGCGGCGGCGGTGAGATTAATGTGACACCGGGGACTGAATAACGTAAGCGCGCAATCAAATCATTGACCTTGCCGCCGGGCAACTGGCCACCCTCACCGGGCTTGGCGCCCTGTGCAACTTTAATCTGTAGCACCTCGGCATTGACCAAGTAATGGGGTGTCACACCGAACCGGCCTGAAGCAATTTGTTTTATCTTTGACACACGATTGGTGCCAAAACGTGCAGGATCTTCGCCACCTTCGCCACTATTCGATCGAGCACCAATTTGATTCATACCCATGGCAAGGGCTTCATGGGCCTCGGGGGACAAGGCACCCAACGACATGCCAGCCGAATCGAAACGTCTGAAAATAGCTTCTATAGGCTCTACGTCATCGATGCTGATCGGCTGGTCTGATTCTTTGACTTTAAGAAGATCGCGCAGCGCAGCTACAGGTCGGTCATTACAAAACTCCGCGTAACGCTGGTAGTCCGCATAGCTACCGCTCATTACTGCCTGCTGTAGCGTCATCACTACATCTGGGTTATAGGCATGGTACTCACCCCCATGCACGTATTTGAGCAGGCCGCCTTGCGCAATTGACTTGCGCTTTGATCGCGCCCGCGCAGCCAGTCGCACTTGATCATTTTCTAGCTCGGCAAAGCCGGCACCTTCAATACGCGAAGTAACACCCGTAAAGGCAATATCGACAACTTCATTGGCAATACCCACCGCCTCAAACAATTGCGCACCACGGTAGGAGTTAACCGCCGAGATACCCATTTTAGACATGATTTTAAGCAGGCCTTTGTTAATGCCTCTGCGATAATTTTTATAACAAACTGTCGGCTCACCCAACAAGTCACCCTGCCGTATTTGGTCTTCAAGCACACTGTAGGCTAGGTATGGATAAATCGCGGTTGCACCAAAGCCAAGCAAACAGGCAATCTGATGTGAGTCGCGCGCACTTGCCGTCTCAACAATCAGGTTAGCGTCGGCGCGTAGATCGCTACGGATCAGATGATGATGCACGGCGCCCGTCGCCAACAAGCTGTGAATCGGCAGCCGATTATCTGCGATATTACGATCAGACAAGACCAAAATTGTCGCGCCTTCACGGACTGCGGCTTCGGCACCGGTCACCAGTGCTTCGATCGCGGACTGTAAATTACCATTGGCTGGGTCGTAGGTCGCATCTATATCGGCAATCTTAAAATTCTGTTCATCGAGCTTCAATAAGGTGTTGAACTTGCCCTGCGACAAGACTGGCGAGCTCAAGCTAATCCGATTGGCATGTGATTCGTCTTCAACAAAAACATTGCATTCTCTGCCCAGATCAACTTCTAGCGACATCACAATGGCTTCGCGCAAAGGGTCTATCGGCGGATTGGTGACCTGCGCAAATTTCTGTCGAAAGTAGTCATATAGGGGCCGCTCATGATGAGACAACACGGCCATGGGCGTATCGTCACCCATCGAGCCGACCGCCTCATTAGCCGACTCAGCTAACGGTCGCAGAACTTGATCACGCTCCTCAAAACTAACTTGGAACATCTTTTGATAAGTATCCAGAGCCGCTTCTGGAATACCCGGCGAATCTTCGCCATCGAAACTGCCCTCGACATGCTGTGCATGCTTGCGGAGCCATTGCTTGTACGGATGACTGGTCTTCAAAAGCTGATCGATATCAGGCGTATGTAAGACCTCGCCTTTCTGGGTATCCACCACAAGAATTTGGCCGGGACCCACACGGCCTTTGGCAATGACATCCGAGGTTTTATAATCGTGCGTTCCAATTTCGGAGGCGACCGTGATAAAGCCATCCTTTGTGGTCACCCAGCGGGCTGGACGCAAACCGTTGCGATCGAGCAGACAAACTGCATAGCGGCCGTCGGTTAAAACAATGCCGGCCGGCCCATCCCAAGGCTCCATGTGCATGGCGTGATACTGATAAAACGCTTTGAGGTCAGGATCCATACCCTCGATATTCTGCCACGCCGGCGGAATCAACATACGCAGCGCGCGAGGTAGCGATACGCCACCGGTGGTTAACAGCTCCAACATGTTGTCGAGGCTAGATGAATCCGAGCCGGAGGTATTCACCAGCGGTGTCACGGTATGTAAGTCAGGCAGCAAATCTGATGAAAGCTTGGGAGTCCGTGCTTTTGACCAGTTGCGGTTACCCTCAATGGTGTTGATTTCACCATTATGGGCCAGCATGCGGAAAGGCTGCGCCAGCGGCCAGCGCGGCAAGGTATTAGTTGAAAAACGCTGATGAAATACACAAATAGCGGTAGTCAGTGACTCATCATTCAAATCGGGATAAAAACTGGGTAAGTCTGCAGGCATAACCAAGCCTTTATAAGCGACAACTTGGTCTGACAGACTACAAATATAAAAATCGGGATCAGTCGACAAAGCAATTTCCGCCTGACGACGCGCCATAAATAGCTTCGCGGTTAACTGGGCGTGATCGAATGCGTCAGCGTTAATAAAAACCTGCTCAATTCTGGGTAGCTGCTCTAAGGCAATTTGACCACAGACTGCCGGGGCGATCGGCACTTCACGCCAACCCACCACCTCCAGTTCATTTTCACCCATAGCCTGCTCAACCGCAGCACGACTGGCGCGCTGCAGGCCATCATCTTGGCTCATGAAAATCATGCCGACCGCATAGTGGCGGCCTAGTTCACGACCAAATAATGCCAGCGCCTGCGCACGCATAAAAGCATCGGGCATCTGAATTAGCAGGCCACAGCCATCACCCGTCTTGCCATCTGCAGCGATTCCACCCCGGTGTGTCATACAGGTCAGGGATTCAATAGCCGTTTGTAACAGACGATGACTGGCCTCGCCCGCAATATGCGCAATCAATCCAAAACCACAGTTATCGCGGAATTCTTCAGGGCGGTAGAGGCCCCGCGGGCGGGTCGATGATTTCACATCGACACCCGTTGCAGCAGCTTGAGTCATTGTGTTTCCTATTCAATAAAGCAACGCATAACCGGGACAGGAGATGCACAGCGCCAACGTCCTCATCGGGGAAGGGTCAAGCCGAAGGGGTGGTTATTTTACACATCCGTTAGCAAAGGGACAATTATGTGACTATAGCCAATTTATTCAAAGCAGGCATCCGCCAATTCGAGCCGTGAGACATTGTCGACGATCTCAGCACAGCCAGGCGCAGTGAGCAGAACATATCTAATACGGCCATTAGATACTTTTTTGTCGCCGGCCATTGCCGTCAAAAAAATATCGACGGTCATATCTGCAGGCGGGTCAACGGGTAGTTCAAAATGCTTAAGCAAGGCAACCAATCTTTCGCAGAGGCTTTCTGGCACTTGACCGCGGGCGACCGATAGCCGTGTCGCCATGACCATACCGCAGGCCACCGCCTCACCATGTAACCACTCACCATAACCTTGAACCTGCTCGATGGCGTGTCCAAATGTATGCCCATAGTTGAGGATCGCGCGCAGACCACCTTCGCGCTCGTCAGCGGCAACAACCTCAGCCTTGATAGCACAGCTGCGCTCAATAGCCTCGGCGAGCACAGCGTCATCTCGCACAAGCAATTGCTCGGCAGCATTCTCTAAGAACGTCAAAAATGCATCGTCACGTATCAAGCCATACTTGATAACCTCAGCCATGCCTGCGGCATACTCCCGCGCAGGGAGGGTCTGCAAAGTCTGGAGATCAATCAAGACCGCAATAGGCTGATGGAACGCACCTATCAGATTCTTCCCTCGGACATGGTTGACACCAGTTTTGCCACCCACCGAAGAATCCACTTGCGACAGTAGCGTTGTCGGCAATTGAATGAAGTCTATGCCGCGCAGAAAACATGCCGCCGCAAATCCCGTGATATCGCCAATCACCCCGCCGCCAAGCGCCAGCATTATTGACTGACGCTCGTGGCGCTCCGCCAACGCGCCATCGAGAACACGCTCCACAGCGGCCATCTGTTTGTTGGCCTCACCATCATTTAAAATGACTTCGGTGATTTTTCGTGATGCTCCCAGCGCAGCGCGGACTCGGGCGCTATAAATCGGTGCGACGACATTATTACTGACCAAAATGACATCGCGCGTGCCGAGCAGGCTATTGAATAACGCCACATCAGACAGCAAATCGCGGCCAATGAATATGGGATAGCTGCGATCCCGATTCGCGCTAGACATATCAACGTGCAATGTGTGTAAACGTGTAGACATATAACCTCAGACAAGACTCAAGACATCGCTAACAATATCGGCTGCTCAGTGGCTCCAGCGCTTGAACAACTATTGCGCTTAGCGAGTCCAAGGGGCCCGCCACTCACTACTGCTCAACCATTGGCAACAAAGCGCGCTCACGCAGCGTGCAGATTATCTCCTCCGCAAGCTTACGCGCGTTTTTACCCTCGGTGGTGACTACCAAGTCGGCCACATCCCGATAAAGCGGGTCGCGGGCTTGCATTAACTCACGTAGCACTCGATGCCGATTGCGACCAATCAATAAAGGGCGTTTGTCATTGTAGCCCGTTCGCCGAACTTGCTCGCGAACGGTGGCGCGCAAATAAACAACAGATCCCGCCTCCTTCAATACGGCTCGGTTCTGCTCGCGCATCACTGCGCCACCACCCGTGGCTAAAACCATACCGTCGACGGTAGATAAGTCGGCAATCGCTTTCTGCTCTCGGTCACGAAATCCATTCTCACCTTCGATCTCAAAGATCCAGGGGATATCGGCACCGGTACGCTCTTCAATAACGTGGTCACTGTCAACAAACTGCCAGCCCAAGAGGCTGGCGAGATGTCGACCCACCGTTGACTTGCCGGCCCCCATTGGACCCACCAAAAACAACCGCTTTGCTGCTTGCATAGCAACCGCCGATGACGCGAACGTCAGTCGAGCAGGGCTTCCGTTAGGATGCGCGGTGTGATGAAAATCAAAGTTTCAGTTTTTTGGCTCTTATTAGCTGTACTCTTGAAAAAGGTGCCTACGTAGGGGAGGTCGCCTAAAAATGGCACTTTACTCACCTGAATAAGCTGTTCATTTTTAAACACGCCACCCAAAACGACGGTTTCACCGTTACCCACTAAAACCTGCGTAGTGAGCTCAGTAGTATCGATCGTTGGAATTAAACCCCCCGTGCCGCTTGGCACTAAATCACCTAATGAATCTTGGTTAATCACAAGATCGAGCAAAATGCGGTCGTCGGGCGTGATATTGGGCGTCACGTCCAGCTTAAGTACAGCCTCTTTAAACGAGGTAGTCGTAGCACCCGATGCCGCACCCTCTTGGTAGGGGATTTCGGTGCCAGACTTAATACTCGCTTGCTGCTTATCACCAGTGATCACCTTGGGCTGCGAAACGACTTCTCCCTGGCCTGCAGCCTCTAAAGCAGATAGCTCAGCGGTCAAGAAGATATCATTAGAGGTGAAGCCAACCGCAAAGCCACTGGTTGCCGTCGAGAGACCTAAGTCGACCAGCGCCGCACCAAGACCCTGCTGTTGCTGCTGACCGCCACCACCGCCACCGCCGATACCGCCAGCTTGCGGATAGGTCAGGGTGGGCGTATCGCCGTTCACAATTGCCTGATTGATGCCTACGACACTTTCGCGACTACCCGAAAACGACGTGATATCGCCATTGCTACTCGTATTAATGTAGCCACCGCCCCATTCAATACCCAATTCTTCATCTAAACTGGTTTGCGCGATGACGATTCGCGCCTCGATCATTACCTGGCGAATCGGCACATCGACCCGCGCAATCAAGTCGCGAATTTCTGCGAGCTTAGCGGCTGTATCGGTGATGATAATGGCGTTAGTCCGCTCATCAACAACCACCGAACCGCGCTCCGAAATAAGGGTACCGCCCTCTTCCGAACCGGCTTCGAACAGCTTAACGACCGAGGTCGCCTTGGCATAACGGATACGAATAAACTCCGACTGCAGCGGTGCCAATTCTGCAATCTGCTTATTCGATTCGATTTCTTGACGCTCGCGCTCGGCAATCTCGTTAGCCGGCGCAACCATTAGGACATTGCCAATTTGGCGACTATCAAGACCCTTAGTCTTTAACACTAACTCGAGCGCCTGATCCCAAGGCACGTTCTGTAACCGCAAGGTAATATTGCCTGCAACCGTGTCAGATGCGACTAAATTGAGCTCGGTGAAATCGGCAATTAACTGCAGTACCGCGCGCACTTCGATGTCCTGAAAATTCAAGGAGATACGGTCGCCCACATAATTAAACTCATTGAGTCGCTCTTGCTTTTCAGACTCAGTGAGCGGTTTAACGCTAAGAATATAATCATCGCCGGTCTGATAGGCCAAATAATCAAACAGGCCAGCGGCATCCAACACCAAACGGGTGCCACGCTCAGTGGTGGTGACTTCAATTGAATTAACCGGCGTCGCAAAATCAGTCACATCGAATCGACGCAACAATGATTCTGGTACGTTAGTCTCCAAGAATTCAAGATTGATCTTACCGCCCTCTGAAAACACATTGACATCGATCGACGGCTCGCTGAGCTTTAGGATTAAACGGCCTTCTCCTGTCTCAGAACGACGGAATTGAAGATCTTCAATTTCGGAGCGCACATTAGCAACACGCGTGATTTCAGTTTCGAGAATACCGGCGGCAGTGTTGGCTTTCGCATATTCACCGCTGTTGTCTTGCCCCACCTGTAGAATCAGCTCATTGCCATTGACGATAGTTTCATAGGGCACTAATTTGATCAGATTGATCACCATACGCGTGCGGTCACCCGCCTCAAGCACCAACACGCCGGTGGCGTTACCATATGGCAAGGCATAGCGTTTTTGATCAAGGCCGCTCTTGGTGCCCGGAAAATCCATAGCGATGCGCGCGGGATCTTCGATGGTATAGGCTTCAACATTATTGGGCGGCGGCTCATTAAATTCGAGCCGAACTTCAAACTTGCCGCCAGGGCGGGCGCTAAAGGTAATATCCTCTATTACCGGCTCAGCAAAAACCGATAGTGGCGCCACTAACAGGCTGGCGAGCAAAGCGAATTGCCGACTGAACGCCTTATTTATCATTTGGGACATCTCCATTAACTATTTCCCTAGCTCAGGAACCACTGAGCTCGATAGTTCTCGGCCGCTCTACCCAGCCGTCTTGCGTACCATCCGATACAATTTCTAGAACTGCAACGAACGTCTCTCCCATACCGATGATCTTGCCATGATCACGACCAAGATAGTTGCCCAGCTTGACCCGGTGAATACCGCCCTCTGGGTCCCGCACTAACGTCCATTCATTACCATCTCGCTCTAAACGACCCACCATACTCAAAGAATCGAAGGTGAATTTCTCAAGAAACTCACTGGCTCGATCGTTATCCGGACGGACTGCGCTACGCGCGCTCAACTGCGTTACTGCGCGAACTTCAACCGGTCGATCAAAAGGGCTACGCATCGTAGCCGCGCTGTAGCCAAACGCCTCATACGCTTTAAACGTTGGGATTGGCTCAATAACGCCACCCGGCCGCGCGCGTTTTTCTGCCATGAAGGCATCGAGATCACGCATATCACCACCGCCACAGGCTGCCAGCATCCCTGAGAGGCAAATAAAGCCTAGCGAACGCACCAACCTGACAATACCCGGCTCAGTCATCACCATCACCATCACGGTAGCGATAGGTTTTGGCGAGAATATCCATTTGCAACATGTTCGTCGCCTCGCCAGGACTCTTAATCGTGAAATCGTGCAAAGTAACGATGCGTGGCAAGCCTGCCATACCACTAATAAAAGCGCCTAAGTCGTGAAAGGAACCGACCGCATTAATAGCGATCGGTAATTCAACGTAGAATTCTTCGACTTGCTCAGAGAGCAAGTCGATGGAGTTAATTTGCAGTCCGTTAAGTTCGCCTTTGTTGGTAATATCCTCAAGTAGGCCCGGCACTTCTGTATCGCTGGGTAACTGACTGACAAGGGCGCCGAAACTTTCCTCCATTTCTACCATCTGCCGCTTATAGGCTTCCAAATTCGCGGCCTCAAAAGCTTTCTGCTCAAAGTCACGGCGCAAAGTCACTTCATTACTTTGCGCACTTACCAGCTGCTGCTGCATACCCTCGATATGATAGTAATAACCACCCGCAACAGTGGCCGCAAAAACAAGCACTGCCGCGACTGCCTTAATAGCGACAGGCCAGCTGCCAATGTTTTCAAAATCGAGATCACCTAGGTCAAGCGCAGTGAGCGCCCTAAAAGAGTCCAATACACTCATCGGCGAGCCCCGCTATTTGACAGAAGATCGCTATCTGGCAACTGTATTTTAACCGTCAAGCTAAACGTCGTAGCTTGGTCGCCAAACTGCGGCGCCGATCGCACGGCATCGAGGTTGGGCTCCGCTAACCAGTCAGATGCATCGAGACGGCGCATCAAGCTGGACACACGGTTATTGGACTCAGCAACACCCTCGATAGAAATAGCACCATCTGTAGAAGTCAAACTGGTATAGAAAACACCGTCGGGCACGGTACGTACCAATTGATCCTGAATACGGACAATAATGGGGCGATTACCTTGCAGCTCTTGAATAATACGCATTCGCTCAATTAATTGGGTGCGCTTGCGCTGTAAGTCACGAATTTCCGAGACCTTGTCATCCAGCGCCACAATATACTCGGCCAGATGATTGTTACGTTGGTTTTGGTGATTAATTTGGTTGGTGGCTATTTGGTCCAATATAATTAAGACCAGAACTGCCACAAGAAAAACCAGCCCGAGCATTGATAAAAATTCTTTTTTACGCTCGGCGCGTTGCTCTTCGCGCCAAGGGAGTAAATTAATGTTAGCCATTAATTTACTCCCCTAATGGCCAAGCCACAGGCAATCATAAGCGCGGGTGCGTCACTATTGAGCGCAATCGCATTCACCTTCGGCGATACCATCATGTCTGCGAAGGGATTGGCAACCACCGCTTGCACGCCCAAGCGCTCTTTTACCAATTGTGGCAGGTCATCCATCGCCGCGACGCCACCCGCCAAGACAATACAGTCGACACTGGTAAAGTCACTAGAAGAGAAAAAGAACTGCAGAGACCGGCCCACCTGTTGAACAACAGCCTCGCGGAAAGGATCAAGTACATCCGTTTGATAATCATCTGGCAATCCACCTTGCTTCTTTGCCAAACCAGCCTCTTCGAGTGGCAACCCATAGCGACGCATAATTTCGTCTGTAAGCTGTTTGCCTCCAAATAACTGCTCTCGGGTGTATACGGTTTTGCCGCGATGCAACACCGATAGCGTCATCATCGTCGCGCCGATATCTAAAATGGCGACGGTGGCGCGGTCATCAATACCGGCCTGATTACGCACCAACTCAAAAGCCCGCTCCATCGCATAGGCTTCAACGTCCATAACGCTAATATTCAAGTCAGCCAATTCCAGCGCTTCGACGCGCGAGTCAATCGTTTCGCGGCGACAGGCGGCGAGCAGCACATTAACTTGGTCATCCCTACCCGAGACAGCATCTTGTACTTCAAAGTCTATTGAGACCTCATCCAATGGATAGGGAATATACTGGTCCGCCTCAAGAGAAATCTGCATTTCAAGCTCGTCGTCGCTCAAGCCCATAGGCATAGGGATGATCTTGGTGATGACCGAAGAGCCGGCAACAGCAGCAACCACCTGCCGCGTCTTAGTCCGCGACTGAGCAACGACAGCGCGCAGCGCGGCAGCCACCGCTTCCACATTGTTGACGTTTTTTTCGACAACAGCATCCTGGGGCAAAGCGCTTACCGAATAACCCTCTATGCGGTAGCGATCACCAGACCGACTGAGCTCGAGCAACTTGACGGTTGTCGAACTGATATCGATGCCCAGCATCTGTGCTTTATTGCGCGATTCAAACAGGCCAAACACTCTATGCCCCTGACAACCTTTGGTAATTTTTAGCTAATGCCATAACAGCATTTCCAGCCACTCGTTAGGCTACATCATATGCCGCCTAATACTTTTTAGCAGCAAAATGCCGCTATCTATTGCGGGTAAATAATTAGCACAGGCAAAGGCCTCGCAAGAGACATTAACAAGGCCGCATGCCCCATTATAGTTCGGAACCTAGGCCGGCCGTAAACACCGAATAAATTCTTGCCTTATAATTAGCACCCAATTTTGATGTATTGCAACACAACTCGAGTAAAAGGTCACTTTGATGAAGTAATTTGTTGTTTTTACTGTCAAAGTTACACGACGAGGAAAAGCACCAAATCGTCACTCATATACCGCCTAATTTTTGATGGATGGAATTATACCAGTGCGCACGACCCGCAAACTCACATGGTTACTTGCTCTCATTTGCACAGGCATGGTCTGGGGCTTTGCTGGCCTCTATTTATACCTAAGCCCTAACCTCCCTGAGGCGGATTCGCTCCGCGACGTAAAATTACGGACGCCAATGCGGGTCATGAGCCGAGACGGATTATTGATAGGCCAGTTTGGGGAACAAAAGCGCAGCCCATTGCGCTTTGAGCAAATACCCTCGCACTTTGTTAATGCGCTTATCGCTGCCGAAGATGATGGTTTTTTCGAGCACGCTGGTGTCGACCTCGCTGGACTGGCGCGTGCCGTATCAGAGCTGATCATGACCGGACGCAAGGGCTCAGGTGGCAGCACGCTGACTATGCAGGTGGCACGCAATTATTCATTGTCACTTGAGCGCACTTTCCTACGTAAATTCAATGAAATCTTACTGGCACTTGAGATTGAACGGGCACTGACCAAAGAAGAAATTTTTGAACTTTACGTGAACCGTGTGTTTTTGGGGCATCGCGCTTACGGATTCGAGGCTGCAGCACAAACCTATTACGGCAAATCGCTCAGCGAACTCAGCCTGGGGCAGCATGCGATGTTAGCAGGCATCCCTAAAGCCCCTTCTAACAACAACCCACTCAGCAACCCTGAAGCCGGCAAAGACCGACGTAATTGGATTTTGGGTCGTATGGCTAAGCTGGAGATGATTTCCGAGATCGAGCGACAGCAGGCCGCGCTGGAACCAGTCAATGCCAGCTATCACGGCCTACAAGTAGAGGTAAATGCGGACTATGTCGCTGAAATGGTGCGCAAAGAAATGGTCGAACGTTACGGCAATTCAGCCTACAACGATGGCTATATCGTCTATACGACAGTGGATGGCAAGCTCCAGCAGGCAGCCCGTGACGCCCTTATTCACGGCCTTAAGACCTATGACACGCGACACGGCTGGCGCGGCCCGGAACGCATGTTACCGCCGACCGAGAATGAAACAGAAACAGCCAGCCTTGCGCGATGGGGTGCTGCGTTAGCTGAAATGCCTATTATCGCAGATCTTGAGCCCGGGATTGTCCTCAGCCTGAACGAAGCAGGCGCGATGTTACTCAGAAAAAATGGCGAGATTGCGCACCTGCCCTGGACAGATGCGCTAGACAGTACGCGCCGATACTTGACAGAGAATAACCGGAGCGAGGTCGCTCAGACCCCTCAGGCACTGCTCGAAGTGGGTGATATGATTCGTATCGAGTCCCAAAACGGGCACTGGCAACTAGCCCAAGTACCTCGCGCGCAATCGGCGCTGGTCTCGCTGGATCCAGAAGATGGTGCAATTCGTGCCCTCGTCGGCGGGATGGGATTTGAACTGTCCAAATTTAATCGCGCCATACAAGCCAAACGTCAGCCCGGCTCAAACTTCAAACCATTCCTCTATGCCGCTGCGATTGAATCAGGGATCACAGCAGCAACCTTGATTAACGACGCACCCATTGTGCTCGATAATTTAATTAGCGAAGAGATTTGGCGGCCAGAAAACGATAGTGGCAAATTTTACGGCCCCACCCGATTGCGCGATGCGCTGACCTATTCGCGCAACCTAGTGTCTATTCGCGTACTGCAAAAAATGGGCGTTAATCGGCTAGTCAAATATGTCGAGCGACTGGGATTTGATACGACAGGCATCGCTCGCAACCTCACTTTGGCGCTTGGAACCCATGCCTACTCGCCGCTGGAAATTGCGACGGGGTACGGTATTTTGGCCAACGGCGGCTATCAGATTACACCCTACTTAATTAACCGTATAGAAAACGCAAAGGGTGAGGTGCTTTTTAAAGCAGAGCCAGCAGTAGCCTGCAAACCTTGTCGAGCACCGAAATCGGAGACATTACTGGCCAACCAGGAGCCTCTGCGTATGGAGGATATCCTCAGTAAAACGGAAACTGTTGCAGCGCCAATACTGGCACCTTCCGTGATGGATCCACGCGCTAGCTTCATCGTGACCTCGATGTTACAAGACGCTATTCAGCGTGGCACAGGGCGACGCGCACGGGTGCTGGAACGCAAAGATATTGCCGGCAAAACTGGTACCACTAATGGACCAAGAGACGCATGGTTCTCCGGATTCAACGGGCAGCTAGCAACGACTACCTGGGTAGGGTTTGATGATTACAGCCTACTGGGAAAGCGGGAGTTTGGCGGCACAGCGGCACTGCCCATTTGGATCGACTTTATGCGGGAGGCGCTGGGCTCAGAATTGACACCCATACCTATGCCATCAGGTATCGTGCGACTGCGCATTGACAAGACCACCGGCCAACGCGTCAACGACGCCCCAGACAACAGCATGCTTGAATACTTTCTAGAGGAATACCTACCAAGCGCCACAGATGCTAATCAGACGCTACTCGGTACCGATGAGCTCAACGGTCTATTTTAACGACGGGCTGCAAGCCCGTTTGGAAAAATAAGCGCTAACAACAGACTAAAACGCTCATGGTCAGAGGCGGAGAGCGCTTAGCGCCAGTTACGATCAGCACCAAAGCCCACGCCACCCCACAACTGCTCTTCGTAATCGGCATCAAGCGTTGTCCGCGCAACACCCGATTCAATCGCGGCTCGAGCTACTGCCGGCGCAATAATAGGTAGCAAGCGCGGGTCCATAGGTTTTGGCAAAATATAGTCGGGGCCAAACTCAAGTTCGACAACACTGTAAGCATCAAGGACCGATTCCGGCACCGGCTCGCGGGTAAGTGACGCCAAGGCCTTGACCGCTGCAATTTTCATCGCCTCGTTAATCGTCGACGCACGCACATCTAACGCACCCCGGAAAATGAAGGGAAAGCCCAGTACATTATTGACCTGGTTGGGATAATCCGAGCGGCCAGTGGCGATAACCAAATCATCTCTCGTCGCCAGCGCCAACTCCCGACTAATTTCAGGATTTGGATTAGAGCAGGCGAAAATAACAGGCTTAGGCGCCATGGAGCGCACCATATCGGCACTGACTAGATCAGGGCCTGATAAACCAACAAAGACATCAGCCCCGGCCATCGCATCTGCCAACGTCCGCTTATCCGTATCGATCGCGAACAGCGCCTTCTGCTCATTTAAATGTTCACGGCCACTGTGAATAACGCCGCTCCGATCCAGCATGATCATCCGCTGGGGATCTGCGCCCATTTCGAGTAGCAAGCGCATGCAAGCAACGGCGGCCGCACCGGCGCCCAAACAAACAATGGTGACGTTATCGAGTGATTTACCCTGCACTTCGAGCGCATTGAGCATCCCTGCGGCGGTTACAATCGCGGTGCCATGTTGATCATCATGAAAAATAGGGATATCACATAACGCCTGCAAGCGACGTTCAATCTCAAAGCATTCAGGCGCTTTAATATCTTCTAAATTAATACCGCCGTAAGTGCATGAAATAGCCCGTACCGTAGTAATAAAGGTTTCAACATCTTGGGTATCAACCAAAACGTCTATTGCATTGATATCCGCAAAACGCTTAAACAGCAGCGCCTTACCTTCCATCACTGGCTTACTGGCCAGCGCACCCAAATTCCCCAAACCCAAGACTGCAGTACCGTTACTGATGACAGCAACGCTATTACCCTTCCCCGTGTAGCGATACGCCATCGCGGGGTCCTCGGCGATTTCAATGCAAGGTGCTGCCACGCCTGGGCTATATGCCATGGCGAGATGGCGCATGGTCTGCGCGGGCTTGGTTAACTCAATACAAATCTTCCCAGGAACAGGTAGCGCGTGGTATTCCAGCGCGTCACGGGTAAGACGTTTAGACATGGGGAATCCTTAAACAGCAGTATTGAGAATGATTAGCTACCGCAGCTTATCGCGGTGAGTAGCTATTTAGGCAGACTTACTTGGAAATACCGCAAATAGTACGCAAAAAAAAGCCGGCATAAGCCGGCATTTTTTCGAAAGATGTTTACTTTTTCAGGCTACGGCTCGCAAATCGCTTATTGAAGCGATCTACACGACCACCACTATCCACCATTTTTTGCTTGCCCGTGTAGAAAGGATGACACTGACTGCACACGTCGACCTGCATGTCTTTGCACAGCGTAGAGCGTGTCTTGATTTCGTTGCCACAGCTGCAACGGGCTGTAATGTCCTCGTAACGAGGATGGATTTCTGCTTTCATGGAGGCCTCCGTCAGAAACACTGACGTGTGAAAAAAAGAGCGCGAAGATTACCAGAAAATCAAACGATATCAAGTAGTCAATGTACAACAATAAACCCAATGGGCCAACTAGGCTACACTGTAACCCGTCCGTCTTGGAGTGCATTTTTGCAACCCTATCCCATTAAACAGGTCGCATCTGGCGAAGAACACCCTGAAAACTCGCCAAGAGTGCTTCGTTGTGCCGTGCCAACACCACTGCGTAAAAGTCTAGATTACCTTCCGCCGACCGACCACGCAGAGGCGCAATTACAGCCGGGCGTCCGGCTCCAGGTGCCGCTGGGTAGGCGTATGCTGACCGCCGTGCTGCTCGACACCCATCACACACCGGCGGTCACACTGAAGCGCTTACGCTGTGCCGAGCAAGTGCTGGACAGCACGCCGCTACTCGATCAAACCCAACTGGCACTTATGTCATGGGTAGCAAACTACTACTTGCATCCCATTGGAGAGGTCTTTGCGCTCGCAATGTCACCTTGTGAGCGACGCGGCGAGCCCCCAGCTGCATCGGGGACGGCCGGCATTGAGTTGTCATTGCGCGGCCAAGGGCTGCCCGTAGATGCGCTTAATCGCGCGCCCAAGCAAGCAGCCTTATTACGACTACTGCAACAAAAGGCGGTGCCTAACGCGGTCATCGAAGCCTCCGGCATCTCCAAAGCCGTGATTCGAGAAATGCTGGCTAAATCATTAGTCGAACGCTGTGAGATATCACCCGATCAGCCCTGGCAAGTACGATCAGGTCTGACCCTCAACAGTGAGCAAGCGCAAGCAGTATCAGAAGTTCAAATGGCGCTGGGTAGTTACTCTGCACACCTCTTGGAGGGCGTCACCGGCAGTGGCAAGACGGAAGTCTATTTGCAGGCCATCGCAGCCTGTATCGCCCGTGGCGAGCAAGCATTGGTGTTGCTGCCAGAGATCGGATTGACGCCCCAAATGGTTGAGCGATTTAGACAACGCTTTGATGCACCAATAGTACTACTGCACTCGCGGCTCTCGGATAGAGAGCGTGATCGCAGCTGGTCTGCGGCCCGAAAAGGCGAAGCAGCGGTTGTTATTGGAACACGGTCATCCGTTTTCTGCCCATTGGCACAACCGGGCCTGTTCATTGTCGACGAAGAGCATGATAATGCCTATGCACAACAGGATGGACTGCGCTACTCCGCTCGTGACGTGGCGGTTAAGCGAGCACAACTGAGCCACTGCCCAGTATTGTTAGGCAGCGCCACGCCCAGTTTAGAAACGCTCGACAATGCCATTCGCGGCCGCTATCAGCACCATAAACTGGCGCAACGCGCTGGAGGCGCAGCGCAACCTACGGTCGATATTCTCGATATTCGTGGCCTCGCATTGCACGGGGGTATCAGTCAGACATTGCAACAAGCCATCACCGACACCCTAAACCGCAGTGAACAAGTCCTGCTTTTTATCAATCGCCGCGGGTTTGCGCCCAGCCTGCTGTGCCATGATTGTGGCTGGGTGGCAGATTGTCAAAACTGTGATGCTCGAATGACCGTACACCGGCAGCCCGCGAGCCTGCGCTGCCATCATTGCACTGCTCGCAAACCATTACCCCACCAATGTCCCGACTGTCAGGGCCGTCGTCTGGTCAGTGCCGGCTTGGGGACAGAGCAGGTAGAACAAGCATTGGTATCGAGCTTTCCCAGCACACCGATCTATCGTGTCGACAGTGATTCAATGACGCAAAAAGGCGCCATGCAAACGCTGCGTGATGCATTAGAAACAGCGCAAGGTGTACTGATGGTCGGCACTCAGATGCTGTCAAAAGGTCACGATTTCCCCAGGGTTACATTAGTCGGTGTACTCGATGCAGACAGCATGCTTTTCAACCCAGATTTTCGTGGGGAAGAGCGACTGTTACAGCTGCTTACCCAAGTCGGTGGGCGTGCAGGGCGCGCGCAAATTGCGGGCAAAGTGATGATTCAAACGCGACAACCGGACCATCCTCTGATCACACAAGTGCTGCGCACTGACTACCAAATACTGGCCAGACAGCTACTTGCACTTCGTGCCCAGCAGGGACTTCCGCCCCACGGCGCCGTCGCTGCAATTCGATGCGATAGTCGTCAGCTCAATGAGGGACTCTCGTTTTTACAGCGCATAAGCGCCTTGCCCGTCGTTCAAACGACATCCCAACACTGCCGAGTGATTGGCCCCCTGCCCGCAGCCATGGCGCGCCGCGCCGGCCTGTATCGCAGCCAATTGATCGTTATGGCAAAAACTCGCACCGATCTCGCGCACCGCATCCGCGCGCTGGTCGAGCATGCCGACAGCTTAAAAAAGCCAGCGGGGCTCGCCTGGTTTGTTGATATAGATCCGGTCGAACCTTTTTAATAGCCGTGCGTTTAGACCATTACAACCGATAAATTAATGGCATAAATCAAAGGATCAGGGCAAGACACTGGAGCTTGACCGCAATCGCGGCGATAATTCTATTTTTGCAGGTACGGCAAAGTCCGCGCCCGCTTCAAATTTGGCTCAAGGAGATTTCATGAAGGAAGCGCTTACTTCGCTTATAGAAAAAGCGCTGCAGCTGCTGGTGGCGGACGGAACGCTCAGTGAGGGCGCCGATGTCAAACCGCAGCTCGACCACACAAAAGATCCAATCCATGGGGATTTGGCTACCAATCTGGCCATGGTGCTCGCCAAACGTGCCGGCATGCCACCCCGTGTTTTAGCGGAAAAAATCATCGCCGCGTTGCCCGAAAACACCTTGGTAGAAAAAACTGAAATTGCCGGCCCTGGCTTTATCAACTTCTTCATTAGTCAGGCCAGCAACACCCAAGCAGTGAGCGATATATTGCACGCAGGTGCAAAATACGGGTGTAGCGATGTTGGACAGGGACGTAAAGTGCAGGTCGAATTTGTGTCGGCCAACCCGACTGGGCCATTGCATGTGGGCCACGGGCGCGGCGCCGCTATTGGCGACGCACTCTGCCGCCTACTTAAGGCGACCGGATGGGCCGTTCACGCGGAGTTTTACTACAACGATGCCGGTCAGCAGATAAGCAATCTGGCACGCTCGGTGCAAGCACGCGCTAGCGGTGTGAGTCCGGACGACGCACGCTGGCCAGATGATGGCTACCGCGGCGAATATATCGCCGATCTTGCCAACGCTTACCTAGCGAAGGAATCTGTGCACGCCGCTGATCGTGATGTCACCGCTAGTGGCGACGTCGATGATCTCGACTCCATCCAAGACTTTGCCATCGCGTGGCTGCGCCGTGAGCAAGATGCCGACTTGCAGGCTTTTGCGGTGCGATTTGACGAGTATTTTCTAGAGTCTTCACTCTATGAAAGCGGCGCGGTTGAACAAACCGTCGCCAAATTAAATGCCAATGGCCGAACCTATGAACAAGATGGCGCGCTGTGGCTACGCAGCACCGAGTTTGGCGATGACAAAGATCGCGTTATGCGCAAGCGAGAAGGCGGCTACACCTATTTCGTGCCGGACGTGGCCTACCATCTCAGTAAATGGCAGCGTGGCTACAAGCGGGTGATCAACGAACAAGGGGCCGATCACCACTCCACGATCACCCGTGTACGTGCGGGCCTGCAAGGCTTAGAGGAAGGGATTCCCGAGGGCTGGCCCGAATACGTCTTGCACCAAATGGTTACCGTCATGCGCGATGGCGCCGAAGTCAAACTCTCTAAACGCGCCGGCAGTTACGTCACGCTGCATGACCTGATCGACTGGGTGGGTCGAGATGCGACACGTTTTTTCCTGTCTGCGCGATCGGCTACCTCCCAGCTCACTTTTGATATTGATTTGGCCCTCTCTCAGAGCAATGAAAATCCGGTTTATTATATTCAATACGCCCATGCGCGTATTTGCAGTGTTCACCGCAAAGCACTGGCTGCAAATCCGAGCTGGCAAGCGGCAGATGGCATCCCCCATCTGTCAGCGCTGGTCGAACCCGAAGCCTTGATCGTCGCCCTAATGCTGGGACGATTCCCCGAGGTTGTTTCGGGCGCCGCGCAACGATTAGAGCCCCATGACATCGCCAATTATTTGCGCGAGTTAGCAGCAAATTTTCACAGCTTTTATAACGCCTATAAAATGCTCGACGAAAACATCGACGTTTCACTTGCGCGCCTGGCGTTGGCAGATGCGACGCGACAAGTCATCGCCAATGGGCTCGATCTGCTCGGCGTTTCCGCACCGGAGAGTATGTAACCGTGGCCGCGAACAACAGCCCGTCGAGCGGTGAGAATCGCCGACCCCCAGCGGGAGCGCGTAAGCCCCGAGCACGCAAGGCGAGCACTAGCCGAGCAACAAACAATCGCGTCGGCGGAAATCGGCGCAAAGCCGCAGGTAACAGCGGTCCACCAACGCTCAGCCGTGCTCATCTCAATGGTTTTCTTGTAGGTGTCATCGCAGGTATTTTTGTGGGCGTCGGTGGCTATGCCTACTTAACCAATCCCGGCAGCGCCGAGCGCGTCACCAATAGAGACACAACGAGCCAAGAAGTGGCGGGCGAAGGGGCCAGCCAACGCTGGGACTTTTTTACTGTGTTGCCCAATCAAAACCTAGACCTCGGTGCCGACGTTGAGCCTGCGGGCCTGCCAAACGCTAATAGCGAAAACGCACGCTATGTGCTCCAAGCCGGATCGTTCCGGGATGCAGAAGATGCAGATCGACGCAAAGGGGAGCTCGCGCTGCTCGGTTTAGAGTCGAGAGTAGAACAGGCGCGAAGTGACAACGGTCTTTGGTATCGTGTTTCGATCGGCCCATTTGAAAGCAGGTCAGCAATGGCCAAGGCGCGTGCGCTCACCGCACAGAGCGGTATCGATACACTATTGCTCAAACGCAGCAGTGGTGAATGACCGAGCATGCCCAACGTCTGAATATAGTCACGAAAAACCTTGAACTGCGCATCCATGCCACCATATAGGTAATATTGGGCAAAAATTTTAAGTGGCGAAGCGCCGCTATCGCGTTGCACTGACACCTCACTCGTCCCACAACATAGGCGTTCTCTATGGAACAATATCGCGGCACTACAATTCTGTCAGTCAGGCGTAATGGCATTGTTGCCATCGGTGGAGATGGGCAGGTTTCAATGGGCAATACTGTGATGAAAGGCAATGCGCGCAAAGTTCGGCGTCTATTTAACGGTGAGGTCATTGCCGGATTTGCCGGCGGCACCGCCGATGCCTTTACCCTCTTTGAGCTTTTTGAAGCAGAGCTTGAAAAATACCAAGGGCAGCTGACTCGAGCGGCGGTTGAACTGGCAAAATTATGGCGCACTGAGCGATCTTTGCGTCGCCTTGAAGCGTTGCTCGCCGTCGCTGATAAAGAGACGTCTCTGATTATTACCGGTAACGGAGATGTTATCGAGCCAGAAGACAATTTGATTGCCATCGGCTCCGGCGGACCCTTTGCGCAGTCTGCCGCTAGGGCGCTACTCGATGAGACCGCGCTATCCGCAGAAGAGATCGTCAGTAAAGGCCTGTCTATTGCCGGTGATATCTGCGTCTATACCAACCACAACCACACCATCGAGACACTGGGCTAATATTATGTCAACTATGACGCCACGCGAAATCGTTCACGCACTTGACCAACATATTGTCGGCCAATCCGAAGCCAAACGTGCGGTGGCTATCGCCCTACGTAATCGCTGGCGTCGGCAGCAGCTCGAGCCCGAATTGCGCGCCGAAATCCATCCGAAAAACATTTTAATGATTGGCCCAACCGGCGTAGGCAAGACCGAGATTGCGCGGCGTTTAGCCAAACTTGCCGCTGCACCGTTTGTCAAAGTAGAGGCCACTAAATTCACCGAGGTGGGTTACGTGGGGCGCGATGTTGAATCGATGATTCGTGATCTCGCCGAAACCGCGATCAAAATGCATCGCGAGCAAGCTATCGAGCAGGTGCAGTTTCGTGCCGAAGAGGCCGGGGAAGAACGACTGTTAGATATCCTGCTGCCACCTGGACGCGACGACAACAATGCCAGCACTCGGCAGGTGCTACGGAAAAAGCTCCGCGAGGGCGCGTTAGACGATCGAGAAGTAGAGATCGAGATAAGTGCACAGAGCCCGAGTGTCGATATTATGGCGCCGCCCGGCATGGAAGAAATGACCCAACAGCTGCAAGGGTTGTTTTCGAACATGAAAACCGGTGGCAAGCCACGAAAAGTCTTGGTTAAAGAAGCGCTGAAGTTGTTAACAGAAGAGGAAGCCGGCAAGTTAATCAATCCAGATGAGCTTAAGGCCGAAGCGTTAGAGGCTGCAGAACAGAACGGCATTATCTTCATCGACGAGCTCGACAAAGTAGCCAAACGCGGTAATACCGGCGGTGCAGATGTGTCTCGTGAGGGCGTGCAACGCGATCTATTGCCGCTTATCGAGGGCTGCTCAGTGACCACCAAACACGGCACCTTAAAAACCGATCATATTTTATTTATTGCATCCGGCGCCTTTCATCTCTCGAAACCTTCGGACCTCATTCCCGAACTACAGGGCCGGCTGCCGATTCGCGTCGAACTTAATGCCCTGAGTCCCGACGATTTCCGCCGTATTCTTACCGAGCCAAAGGCGGCGTTAACAGAGCAATACAGCGCGCTCCTCGCCACTGAAGGTGTTACTGTTTCGTTTACCGATGAGGGTATCAGCCGCTTGGCAGAGATAGCATGGCAAGTCAACGAGCGCACAGAAAACATCGGCGCTCGACGGCTACACACGGTCATGGAGCGCCTGCTTGAAGAGGTGTCTTTCACCGCTGCGGATACGGGTCTTGTCAATCAAGCCGTGCTTGTTGACCGGGCATTTGTCGATGACCGCCTAGAAGATTTAGCACAAAACCAAGACTTATCGCGATTCATTCTGTGACGCCCACCACATGATAAAACCGACAAAAATACATTACGCCAAGCTTCGGCAACAACTGTGTATAACCTTTGAGCATGGCGTCGAAGGTGAGCTAAGTGCGGAACTACTGCGAGTTTTTTCACCCTCAGCAGAGGTGCGCGGTCACGGCACTGGGCAAGAAGTGCTACAGGCAGGCAAACGTAATGTCACGGTGACTGAGATCAAAGCCATTGGCCACTACGCCATTCAGCTCGTCTTTAGCGATGGGCACGATAGCGGTATTTACAGCTGGGCATACCTCGCAGAACTTATCGACCAGCAAAACTCGCTTTGGGCGGCTTATTTGGGCCGACTCGATGCCGCCGGCGCCAGTCGAGACCCCGATGTGCAAGTGATTCAATTCAAGCCCTGATAGAAAGCCGGCTCTCGGGTACAATCAGACTCCTTTGTTATATTGAGCAAGCACCATGACCGATCATGGCCCATCTAAGGATAGCGGCGCAGAAACCACAGACTTTGGCTTTCAGCGGGTAAAGCCCGAAGAAAAAGCGTCGTTAGTTCGCGGTGTCTTTGATTCCGTTGCAGCGCGCTACGACCTGATGAACGACCTAATGTCCGCTGGCGTCCACAGACTTTGGAAACGTTTCACCATTGAGTTAAGCGCGGTTCGACCCGGTCAAACCGTGCTGGACATCGCCGGTGGTACCGGCGACCTCGCCGAGCGATTCTCGCGGCTGGTGGGTCCAAAAGGACAAGTCATTTTAGCGGATATCAACGCGTCAATGCTCGAAGTCGGACGAGATCGGCTGATAGACCGAGGCGCACTGAGCAATGTTGATGTCGTGCAGTGCGATGCGCAGTATTTACCCTTTCCAGACAACAGTATCGACTGTATTACAATCGCCTTTGGGCTACGCAACGTTACCGACAAGGCGCTCGCCATGCGCTCAATGCTGCGTGTTTTGCGTCCCGGAGGCAGGTTGTTGGTGCTCGAATTTTCAAAGCCCACGAACGAACTATTAGGCAAAGCCTACGATGCCTATTCGTTTAAACTGCTGCCATTTATGGGTCGAGTCGTTGCTAATGACGCGGAAAGCTATCGCTATCTCGCCGAGTCGATCAGAAAACACCCCGACCAAGAAACACTGCTTGGCATGATGGAAGATTCCGGCTTTGTCGACTGCCAATACCATAATATGACAGGCGGTATTGTCGCCGTACACCGCGGTATCAAGGCTTAAATCTGCGATGAATGATAAACATGACCCCGCGCTACTATCTGGCGCATTTGCCGGATTAGAGGCTGCAGTTAACCGCGCACTAATGCTGGCACCGGCTTCGGCCAAAGATCTGGCGGCGATGTCGGGCACTATGATCGCCATAGAATGTACAGCGCCACTGATTGAAGCATTCATCACCATCGAATCTGGCGGCACACTGCATTTGGCGAGCTACAGTGAGGACAACCCAGCAACACGGGTGCGCGGCTCACTCAACAACTTTATCGAACTAGCCGCAGCTGATGACCCCGCCGCCACACTGATCAATAGTGATCTTGAGATTTTGGGGAACAGTGCGCCACTGATTGCATTGCAGCAAATCGTCAGCCGGATGGATGTCGACTGGGAGGCGCCTTTGGTAGATGTTTTAGGCGACGTGGGTGGTCATCAGGCTGCTCAACTATTGCGCGGCGCTTTCAGCTGGGGCGGCCAGGCGGCCAATAGCCTGCGCAGACAGTTGTCTGAGTTTATCTTAGAGGAAGGCCGACTATCGCCACCGGCAGCGGAGCTAGAACACTTTTACGGTGAGGTTCAGGCGTTAGGCCTACGCGTAGAGCGCCTACAATCTCGTCTGAAGCGTTTATCAAAGCGCATCACGGAAGCTACGCAGGTGCAGAAATGATGATTCGGCGATTACTCACACTGTATCGGATTGCCGGGCAATATCGGCTCGATAGCTTTATACCTGAAGATCGTCGCGGTCCATTACTACGTTTGCTGGTTCGCCTAAATCCGAGCGCACCCCGCCATGCCATTGACGCGCGGGGTCAACGGCTCCGTGAGGCGCTTGAAACTTTAGGACCCGTGTTTATCAAATTCGGTCAGTTGCTATCGACCCGACGAGACTTACTGCCCGACGATGTCGCTGATCAGCTCGCCCTGCTGCAGGATCAGGTGCCGCCCTTCGCATCCGATACCGCGATCACCTTAATTGAATCCGCATTGGGCGCGCCTATCGATACGCTGTTTAGTACTTTTGAGCGCGAACCTATTGCCGCCGCTTCAGTCGCACAAGTGCACGGTGCGGTTTTGCCAACCGGCGAAGCGGTTGTCGTTAAAGTACTGCGTCCAGATATCGAAAAAGTCATTCGCCAAGACGTCATTATCATCAAGCGAGTCGCCCACTGGGTGGGTCTGTTATTCAAAGATGCTAGAAGACTGCGAGCGAGCGAAGTCGCCGCAGATTACGAGCGCACGTTGCTAGATGAGCTAGATCTGCGACGTGAGGCCGCCAATGCCTCCCAGTTACGGCGTAACTTTGCCGACAGCCGCTTGGTCTATATCCCCGAGATACACTGGCCGCTTACCACCCAAAAAATCATGGTGAGCGAGCGTATTGCCGGTATCCCGGTCACCGATGTTGCCACGCTCCATGAACGGCAAGTCAATATGCAGCTGCTCGCCGAGCGTGGTGTGGAAATATTTTTCACGCAGGTTTTTCGCGACAGTTTCTTTCATGCGGATATGCATCCTGGCAACATTTTTGTCGATGCCAGTGACCCTGAAGACCCACGCTATATTGCCATTGATTGCGCCATTGTTGGGCAGTTGGACCAGGCCGATCTGTACTATCTGGCACGCAATTTATTGGCCATCTTTCGACAGGACTACCGGCTGGTCGCAAAACTTCATGTCGAATGTGGCTGGGTGCCGCCGAATACTCCAATCGCAGAGTTTGAGTCGGCGATGCGCACCTTGTGCGAACCCGTATTCCAGCGACCACTGAGTGAAATTTCTTTTGGCCATATGCTGGTTACGCTATTTCGCACCGCGGGTCGCTTCAATATGGAGGTTCAGCCGCAGCTAGTTTTGCTACAAAAAACGCTGCTGAATATAGAGGGGCTCGGTCGGCAGCTATACCCACAGCTCAGTCTGTGGGATACCGCGCAGCCCTTCCTAGAAAATTGGCTCAAAGAGCGCTATGCGCCACAAACTCAATGGCGTCGCCTGCAAGATGAAATACCCGCTTTACTTGAGTCTCTACCGCTACTGCCCGACCTGCTGATAAATAGACTGCGCAGTCCACCCGTATCCCCAAGCACTACCCGTAAACCTTACGGTCGCCTAACCGCTTTACTTGCGCTCGTAGCCGGCGTGCTGCTCGCGGCAAAAACGTTAGCGCTAGCGTCCGACACTCAGCTGGGTCTAGCCGGCTCAGTCGTGTTAATTCTCATTGGTATCAGCGGCTTCCGTCGCTAGCTCTGGCATAATGCATTTATGAATGAATCACACTACAGCAATCCCGAGCCGAGCATGACACCCCGCTGGAATGCGGATGGCTTGATCCCCGCTATCGCCCAGGACGCCACCACCGGTGATGTCCTTATGCTCGCGTGGATGAATGCAGACGCACTCGCCGCCACGCTGATCGAACAGCGCGCTGTTTATTGGTCACGATCGAGACAGTGCTTGTGGCGTAAGGGAGAGTCGTCGGGAAACGTGCAAGAGCTGGTCGATATTAAACTAGATTGTGATGGCGACACCTTTTTGATCAAGGTTAACCAAATTGGTGGCAGCGCTTGCCATACAGGCCGCAGACACTGCTTTTTTTACCACCACGAGAGCGATCAATGGCGTATTGTAGAGGCCGATGAGCGCACTATAACGGTACCGGAGGCATCATCATGAGTGATGTATTAGCAGCACTTGAGGCGACCCTTGAAACGCGCAAGCGAGCGAGCGCCGACAGTTCGTATGTGGCGAGTCTCTATGCCCAAGGTTTGAATAAAATTCTTGAAAAAATCGGTGAGGAAGCCACTGAAGTTATCTTGGCAGCCAAAGATTGTACGAGTGATGATCAGCACCGAGATAACCTCATCGGTGAAGTGGCAGACCTGTGGTTTCACAGTATGGTAATGCTGAGTCATTTGGACTTAAGCCATCAAGATGTTCTCGACAAACTGGGCGAGCGCTTCAACATTTCCGGACTAGAGGAAAAAGCGCGCCGAACAGGTCATAATGACAGCCCTTTATCAACTAACAACTAATAGCGAGCAACATTATGGGTCTCGGTGGAATCAGTATTTGGCAGCTCCTCATTATTCTTGCCATCGTGGCGGTGCTATTTGGCACAGGCAAGCTCCGCAATATCGGCAGTGACTTAGGGGGCGCTATCAAGGGCTTCAAAAAAAGCATTTCTGACGAAGATAAAAAAAATAGTACGCAAGACACGCAAGAACCCGAAGATAAGCCTTAGGGGAAGCGGCGTATGTTCGATATCGGCTTTGCCGAGCTTTTGTTGGTCGGTATCGTTGGGCTGCTGGTTATTGGTCCAGAACGATTGCCTGGCGCCATACGAACTACAAGCGCGTGGGTGAGTCGATTTCGTCGCAGCTTCGACGAAGTCCGTGCAGAGGTGCAGCGGGAACTGCATAACGATGCCGTCATGCGTGACCTCAAAGAGAGTAGTGACAGCATCAAGCGCGATCTGGGACAAGCCACTGCCGATATAAAAAGCGATTTCGTCACCATGCAAGAGGGGCTAAGTGAGCCCTTGGATTCGGCAAAAGCCATGCTAGATAACGATCCACACAGCGACGGCGTCATCACCGCGGCCAAGGTGTCAGGCTCAGAAGGGCACGCAGATACGGCCGATGCTGATGCCACTATTGTTCAGCATCATACAAATGAAGCGAATGCCGACAAGCCATCATGACTGATGTCGAGCAGGACACACCGCAACCACTAGTTGCGCATCTCACCGAACTACGCGACCGCCTACTGCGTGCGGTACTGGCGATTCTCGTCGCCTTTGTGGGGCTTTTTCCTTTCGCCAACGACATCTACACGTTTATTTCTGAGCCGCTGCGTTCACTACTACCGCCGGGCTCGAGCATGATCGCGACCGAAGTGGCCTCACCGTTTTTAACGCCGTTCAAATTAACGCTGGTACTGGCTATTTTTGCCGCCATTCCGGTCATTCTCTATCAGCTGTGGGCGTTCATTGCGCCCGGGATGTATCAAAAAGAAAAGCGTATTGCCTTCCCGCTCTTCGCCTCGAGTGTCATTTTATTCTACGCCGGTGCCGCTTTTGCTTACTTCGTGGTTTTTCCACTGATCTTTGCCTTCTTTACCAGCGTAGGCCCAACTGACGTCGCGGTAATGACCGATATCAACAGCTATCTCGACTTCGTACTGAAACTATTCTTTGCCTTCGGTATTGCATTCGAAATACCGATCGTCGCCGTTATTCTGATCTGGTCGGGCCTGACCACGCCGCAACAGCTCGCAGGAAAACGACCCTATATAATCGTTGGTTGCTTTGTGTTTGGCATGCTACTCACGCCTCCCGATATTATTTCTCAGTCGCTACTGGCGCTGCCTATGTGGCTGCTATTTGAACTGGGCATTTTCTTCGGCCGGCTTCTTAAGCAAAATGACGACTCCGAAAACCAAAACTAAAAAATTCGCCGCGCAGCGAAGCCGCAACTACACTAGCCATTCTTAGTGAAATCAGGGGATTAACATATGACCCGAATAGTTTATATATTCACCAGCTTGCTACTGCTGAGTGCGCCGCTGTGCTTTGCACAAAATGGAAGCGGCTCTGCATCTGCAGCTGAACTTCTAGAATCTGAGCGCCGTGCCGAAATTTTAGTCGCCGAACGCGCACTGACGGGCTTTCAACCAGGCTTTGCGCGCACACCCCTCGAAGCAGTGGTAGGAATTCGAGACGCGATCAAGCGCGGTAGTTTTACTGAGGCTGCCAGCTATTTAGATCTGCGCTATCTATCGGATGAAGTCGCTGAACGCGATCCAAAACAGTTGGTACGTGGCCTTGCTTTTGTCTGGACCCAGCAAAACGTCATCAACCTGACCACCATCAGCGATCTCCCCGAGGGAGATATCAACGACGACTTACCACACTATCGAGACCAAATTGGTGCGGTGACGCTCCGCCAAGAAGTCGTACCCGTTTATTTGCAACGCGTGCCAGGTGACGACAATGAAAAAGTGTGGCGTTTCTCAAACACCACCGTCGAACGCATTCCTGATATGTGGGCAGAGCTAGGCTATTCACCCGCAGCCGTTTGGGTCGGTAACTTTATGCCGCCCTTTGACATCTTAGGTATGCAGAATTGGCAATTCACCTTGATCGTGCTTGCCTTGGTTATTAATTGGTTTTTAGCTGGATTCTTTGCGCGTGTGTTGTGCTATTTCAGTCTCAAAATTCCCAACGATTTCCCCTCAGGCATCCAACGTTTTTGGGCGATACCGGCCCGATTAGTAATATATCTGCTGCTGATGCGGGTCGTAATTTCACAACTCGGTCTGTCACTCATGACGCAGGTCTACCTGCAGTCTTCAGGCGTCGACTACATTGTTATCACCATCGCTATCGCGGGCACCATCACCTTACTTCGAGATTATAAGATCCGCGAGCTCGAGGCGAAGGGAGATTTACAGTACATAGCGCTACTCAAACCATTGACCGTGATAGTCAAGATTCTAGTGTTCATCACAGCAATACTGATGTGGGCCTCGCACGCAGGTTTCAATGTTTCTACGATTATTGCAGGCCTCGGTGTGGGCTCGCTCGCCGTGGCTTTAGCCGCGCAAAAAACACTAGAAAATGTCATCGGTGCGATAACACTTTATTCGGCACGCCCCGTAAGCCCAGGGGACTTCTGCCGATTTGGCAACATAACGGGCACAGTTGAGGAAATTGGCTTGCGGTCAGTCACGCTGCGTACGCCCGATCGCACGCTCATCACTATTCCTAACGCCATGTTTTCCGCCGCCGATATCGAGAATATTTCGGATAGAGACCGGATACGCTATTACAAGCACCTGCAGCTCCAGATGCCGACCTCTGCGCAACTGCAAGTTATCTTGGGAGAGTTACGCGCAATGTTTGCCGCGCACGCCAAAGTACTACAGGACACCGTTAGCATTCGACTGGAAAACATTGAGGCCGCCACCGCGGTGGTGCGAATCGAAGCCGGCATTATGACGCAGGATTTCCAGGTTTATTTGGCCATTGCAGAGGATCTCAATCTGCGTATTATCGAACTGGTGCATCACAATGGCGCCGTTTTCTCGGGCCCAGGACAGGTGTTACAGGTCCGTGATTTCCATCAAGCTAGCGAAGAAAAAATGCTTGAAGTTAACAGCAAGCTAACTGACTGGAACAATGACAAAAACTTGCCCTTCCCCGATCTGTCCGCCGAAGAGAAGCTGCGTATCAAGGGCTCTATTAAATATCCACCACCGGGCTCTGCGACCGACTAAATTTCAGCAGGCCAATTTCACAGCAGACGCCACGTTCTGCGCCCGAATTGATGGGGTGCGCAGGCGCCATCCCACATAAAAGAGCCAGTCGATATGAGTAATCCCCGATGAGTAATCCCCGATGAGTAAGTCCCGATGAGCAAGTCCACATCACTGGCACCGCTGCGTGGAATCCTACAGTTCCTATGGCCCCATAAACTGCGTCTGATCGGCGCAAGTCTTGCCCTAGTAGTGACCGCAGGCATCAATCTATCTATTGGCATGGGTATTCGCATACTTATTGACAGCGGTCTTGGGGGCGCAGATGACTCAGGCCTGCGCAGCGCTGTATTACTGCTTACCGGTATTAGCCTACTGCTAGCGGTCGGTGTTTTTGTGCGCTTTTACTTGGTGTCTTGGCTTGGTGAGCGGGTAAGTGCCGACTTGCGAAGTGCAGTATTTCGGAACCTAGTAAGGATACATCCGGGCTTCTATGAGCAAAATCAAGCAGGTGAGATTATGTCGCGGCTAACGACCGACACCACACTGCTACAAACGTTAATCGGTTCGTCAGTGAGCCTTGCCGCACGCAACAGCCTAGCATTGGTCGGCGCATTAATACTGATGCTCATCACCAATCTAAAGTTGAGTTTAATCATATTAGTAGTCGTTCCACTGACGCTACTGCCTATCGGGTTTTACGGCCGTCGGGTGCGCAAGCTATCTAACCAAAGCCAGGAAAGTATTGCCTCCGTCGGTAGTTATGCCGGGGAGATTTTGCAAAGTATCAAAGTAGTGCAGAGCTATAATCAGGAACCCCGAGAAATGATAGCGTTCGACGGAGAGGTCGAGAATGCCTTTGAAGTTGCGCGCCGCCGCATTCAACAACGCGCCATTTTAATGGCTGGCGCTATCTTCTTTTTAGCGGCGGGTATGACCGGAATGTTGTGGTCAGGCGGCAGCGACGTTATCAGCGGTAGAATGACACCAGGCGAACTCGGCGCCTTTATCTTCTATGCGGTGATGGTCGGCGCAGCGTTCGCAACGCTATCTGAGGTTTGGGGCGACTTACAACGAGCGGCTGGCGCTGCAGAAAGGCTACTCGAACTGCTAGCTACCGACAGCGATGTCCCCGATACCGGCACGCATGATGCCGCTCGCGCGCACCCCGGCAGCAGTCCCAATGATGGCAGTCTGCGCTTTGATCGGGTGACATTCGCCTACCCAAGTCGCCCGACACAACCGGCATTGCGAGATTTTGACTTGCGAATTGAAAAAGGTAAGTCCCTTGCCTTGGTCGGCCCATCTGGCGCCGGAAAATCGACCGTATTCGAATTGTTACAGCGCTTTTATGACCCCGAGTTTGGTGCTGTTACCTTCGATAATCGCGATATCCGCCAATACACACTGACCAGCTGGCGCAGCCGTCTGGGGCTTGTGCCGCAGAGCCCGATTCTATTCACAGGTAGTGTGCGTAGTAATATTGCCTACGGTCAACCCGACGCAACTGAAGCAACAGTGATCGCCGCAGCAAAGGCGGCCCATGCACACGATTTTATCAGCGCATTGCCGCAGGGCTACGATAGTTTAGTGGGAGCGCAGGGCTTGCAATTGTCCGGCGGTCAACGGCAACGCATCGCACTGGCGAGAGCTATTGTCGCCGACGCTGAGATTCTCCTCTTGGATGAAGCGACCAGCGCACTAGATACAGAAAGTGAATATCAGGTGCAGCAAGCACTCACTGAAATCATGCGTAATCGAACTACTGTCGTGATTGCTCACCGTCTATCCACTATTATCAACTCTGACCGCATTGCGGTAATTGAGGCCGGACAGGTCATCGCAACAGGTACGCACTCGGAACTATTGCATAGCTGTCCCCTCTACTCGCGGCTCGCTGAGCTCCAGTTTCGTGATGCTAGAGTTTAACTTTCTTCAGCCTGCCAGCGGATTCCCGATATTTGCTGCCGCGACGGGGAAACCGAGAATCACCCGTACACCGTCGCCGTCCGGCTGAAAGCAATGTGCGAATTTCAGGCATAAAAAAACCGCCGGCAGATTTTCTGCTGGCGGTTTCATATCGTTTATTTCTTAGCTAAATTCGCGAACCAATGTTGCGATGCTCTCTTTCGCATCGCCGAACAACATGCGCGTATTCTCTTTATAGAAAAGTGGGTTTTCAATACCTGCAAAACCAGAAGCCATAGAGCGCTTAAGCACAAATACTGTTCTAGCATCCGCCACATTGATCACCGGCATACCGTAGATTGGGGACGACTCAACCTCACGGGCCGCGGGATTCACAACGTCATTGGCACCGATAACAATCGCAACATCCACCGATTCCATGCGCGGATTGATCTCGTCCATCTCGAGTAACTGGTCGTAGGGCACATCAGCCTCAGCCAAAAGTACATTCATATGACCTGGCATACGGCCGGCAACTGGGTGAATACCAAAATTCACCTCAGCGCCATTCTGTTCCAGCAATTCATACAGCTCTTTAACCACGTGCTGTGCCTGCGCCACCGCCATGCCATAGCCGGGAATGATCGCTACATTGGTTGCGGCTTCGAGGATGTAATATGCATCTTCAGCCGTAATCGGCTTTATTTCACCTTCTACTTTAGTGACTTCAGTAGACACGCTAGCGAAACCTGAAAACAAGACGTTGCTCAATGAGCGGTTCATCGCCTTACACATAATCTGCGTCAAGATAATGCCTGACGCACCCACCAATGAACCAGCCACAATCAAAACATTGTTACCGATGGCGAAACCCGCCGCACAAGCGGCCAGACCTGAATAGGAGTTAAGAAGTGAGATAACCACCGGCATGTCGGCGCCACCAATTGGAATCACTACCATGATTCCAAAAATGAGCGATAGGCCAATCACTAAATACAACCACATACTGTTGGTCGGCTCTAACGCAAACATCACAGCGCTTGCCACAATACCGAGTACAACCAATGAATTGACAATCTGTTGGCCGGTAAACGTAATAGCACCGCTGCCTAAGTTTTCACTCAGCTTGCCCCATGCAATCAACGATCCCGTTAGCGTTACACCGCCGATCAAGATCGTCAGTACAATGGTGACCAGCGTAAATATATTGGCATCGGGCGTTAATGCCGCCCATCCCACCAGCAAACTGGCCGCGCCGCCAAAACCATTAAATAACGCAACCATTTCGGGCATCGATGTCATGGCAACCATACGTGCCGTAAGGGCGCCGACAGCGCCACCAACAATCATTCCGCCAATAATAAAGGTGAAGTCGACAATGCCCTGATCTAACAGCGCAGCAACAATCGCCACCAGCATACCGATAGCGGAAATCATGTTGCCTTTGCGAGCAGTTGCCGGAGAACCCAGCATTTTTAGACCGTAAATAAACAAGCCTGCGGCTAAGACATAACCCAGTTCAATCAGCATATGTGTTTCCATCGCTTAGCCCACCTTCTTTTTAAAGAAGCCGAGCATTCGGTCAGTCACCATATAACCACCGACAACATTGATCGTCGCTAGCGCAACCGCTGCGGCACCAAGCCACTGGGCGGTGTCGGCATTGCCGTTTCCCGCCAGAGCAATAGCGCCGACCACAGTGATGCCCGAGATTGCATTTGCGCCAGACATCAGCGGCGTGTGCAGTGTTGCAGGCACTTTGTTGATGAGTTCAAAACCCAAAAACACCGACAACATTAATATAAAGATCAGGTATTCAGCACCGAGCATCTCAGTTCCCTCCTTCGATCATAGTTTTGATTGTCGGATGGGCGATGGCACCATCGTGGGTAATCACACAACCCGGCAAAATATCGTTTTCAAGGTCGAGTACAAACTGCTTGGCTTCTTTATCCCAAGTATCCTCAACTAAATTGAATAGGTTATTGGCATACATCGCCGACGCATCCCGCGCTACAACATTGGCTAAGTTACCCGTGCCAATAATTGTGACGCCATTCACGGTAACAATCTCATCAGGCACAGAGCCTTCGACGTTGCCGCCGGTCTCCGCTGCCATATCCACGACCACAGAACCTATCGACATACCCTCGACCATGTCTTTAGTGACCAGCACCGGTGGCTTGCGGCCAAATACTTGAGCCGTGGTAATCACCACATCCGAATCGGCAATGACATCTTTTTGAGCCTGCCGCTGAATCGCAACCTGCTCTGACGTCAATTCTTGTGCGTAACCGTCTGTTGTTTGTCCGGTATCACCAAGATCGATTTCTAAGAATTTGGCACCGAGCGATTGCACTTGCTCAGCCACCACCGGACGGGTGTCAAAAGCCGTTACGCGCGCGCCCAAACGTTTAGCGGTTGCAATAGCCTGAAGACCCGCAACACCGGCACCAATAATGAATACTTTAGCCGGCTTTAGGGTGCCTGCTGGGGTCATCATCATCGGGAAAATTCGCGGCAATTGCCGCGCCGCCAAAATCACCGCCACATAACCCGCCAGATTCGCCTGCGAACTTAAGGCATCCATTTTCTGGCTGCGCGTCGAACGTGGAATCATCTCCATGCTAATCGCGGTAACTTTGTGTTCAGCAAACGCCTTAATAAGGTCGTGCTCGTTAAAGGGGTCCAGGTAGGAAACGTGGATACAGCCCGGCTTGAGCTTGGCTATTTCTGCCAGTTCGGGCTTACGTAAGCGCAATACCATGTCGGCACTGGCAAGCAGCGAATCACGATCTGTCTCGATAGTCGCGCCTTCTGCAGCGTAATCTTCGTCACTAAAGCCTGCACCGGCGCCGGCGCCAGACTCAATGATCAGTTCAGCGCCAAGGCGAACCAGTTTTTTAACCGTTTCCGGTGTGACGGACGCTCGATCTTCGCCCGCATGGGCTTCTCGGGGGATTGCCAGTCGCATAGTTACTCCGTGTTGTTATGAGTTTTGCGCGTGGATAATTTACTCGATCACACACCATAAATCTCGCGAATCTGAGAAACACGACCACTCATTTAGGAAATACCGATTATTACCCTACTCTGACGCTAGGGCGGCTTACCCGGCGCGAAGCTGCAAAAATGGATTCATCCAACGGTACTGCCAATGGGTAAAGCGCAGCGGCGCATCGAGCACCGCCAAACAAATACAGTCCTCGCCGTCTATCGCCACCGGCGCATGCGCATCAAATCCTTGGCGGTATAAGAAGTCTCCCGGATGATAGACACCTGATGCGTCTGAGAAGCCGCCTTCCAGCACCAAAGTCATCTCACTACCGCAATGATTGTGCTCGGGAATTCGTCCACCTGCAGCAATTCGATACAAGGCAAACTCATGTGCCAAATCGCCAGTTTTTAAATGGCTGACGCGTAAGGATTTTGTGATGCGCTTCCACAACAGGTCACTGAAGTCACCATTAATAATACGGGCTAACAAGCCTGGGAGTTTAGCGCCTTCTTCACCTGCGCAAGCGCTGCTGCGGCCAAAGCTCAAGGGAGCCGGATCGTCGAGCCGGGCCAAAACACAATTCAGCACATTTTCGCTCACAGGTATCGGCGTAAGCTGCGTCATTAACACGCTGCCAATATCCTGTAGTTGCTGGGTCATACGACGGCAACTGTCGCAGTATGCCAAATGCGCCGAGACACAAACCGCCTGCGCTGTCGGCAGTGCGCCAGCTGTGTAGTCGGTCAATAAATCGATTGCGGGGTGATGCTTAGCCATGCCATGGTGCCTCTAAACGTCTAAAACTTTTTTGGTAGTCTATTATTATTGCTTTCAGATGCTCGATACGCAGTGAGGGCCTCATCGGTTCACTGTTTTTCAATCTGTACTTGTAGCTTTTGGATCGCCAGTCGCACGCGAGATTTAACTGTACCCAGCGGCAAATCTAATTCAGCGGCGGTCTCGGAATGGGACTTTCCTTCCATATACACTTTAGCCAATATTTGAGCTTGGTCAGGGGGCAAGTCGCCCATCAACGCCCTAACGCGCTCGGCACCTCTGCGGCTGTGTAGCGCTGAAAAAGGCTCTTCCTCAAGTTCATCAATCTGCAAATCTTCTGCGGCTAATTGGGTGTCAAATTTCTGCAGCCGCCGGAACATATCCGTGCGGCAGTTGCGGGCAATGGTGTACACCCAAGTGCTGGCAGCTGCTTTCTCAGGATTAAACCCAGCGGCTTTTTGCCACACTTTTAGCATCACCTCTTGCACCAATTCATCGGCATGGATGGCTGACATCGTTGAGCCTGAAAGCGCGAAAGCCTTAATTAGGGGCGCAAAGTGTCGAAAGAATCGTGTAAATGCAGCGCGATCTTGCGTCTCACCGATCAACACCACAGATTCGCTCCATTCGTCGGTGCGACGGCCAGCATACTTTGACAGCAATGACGCCGACCCAGTAACCGCAGGTGTATTGTTAGATGAAAACTCCGCCATCTATATGGCTCCAAGATCCAGACTCGAAAGCATACACGAGCCACTGCCGAATGCACCCTTGCTGTACCAGGTGGTTGATCTGAGTAATAATCATTAGCGTATAAGGTAGCTAGAAGTACACCTTTGTGTGCTGACGACCTGAGGAAGTCCACAAGTGAAAATAGCCATCGTTGGTGCAGGTATCTCTGGCTTGGGATGCGCCCACCAGCTCAATACACAAGGTCATCAGGTGAGCGTTTTTGAGGCGGGTAGTCGTATTGGTGGGCACACCGCAACTTACGACGTCAAACTCGGCGCAAAGCGCTACGCTATAGACACCGGCTTTATTGTTTACAACGAGCGGACTTATCCCAACTTCATTGCGCTTCTCAACAAACTCGGTGTCGCGAGCACAGTGACTGAAATGGGCTTTTCCGTCAGCTGTGACGCCAGCGGCCTAGAGTACTCAGGCAAAAATTTGGACACTTTATTTGCCCAGCGGAGCAATTTAGTGTCACCGCGCTTTGTGAAAATGGTCCGTGAAATCCTGCGATTCAATCGTCAAGCAGTGCTCGACCTTGAAAGTGGCCAGCTCTCTCCCGCTGAAACGCTTGGGGATTACCTAAAGCGCAAAGGCTACAGCGAGTATTTTGGCCGCTATTATCTATTGGCGATGACATCGGCAATTTGGTCGGCAGATTTCAATGATGCAAAAGCGTTCCCCGTGGAGTTCTTTGTGCGCTTTTTTCGCAATCACGGCCTATTGAAGGTGGCTAATCGCCCGCAATGGCGCGTCATCGAGGGTGGTAGTCGCGAATATTTGGCGCCCCTATGCGAACCCTTTAAGGAGCACATTCATACCAACATGGGCGTAGCACGGATAAGTCGAGAGCCTACACAAAGTGTCGTCTTACACTTTCTAGATGGTAGCGAACAGCATTTTGACCAAGTTGTTATCGCAACGCATTCGGATCAAGCCTTATCGCTGTTAGCCGATGCCAGCGATGATGAAAAAGCGATTTTGGGTGCGCTACCCTACCGAGACAACGACGTGATATTGCATACCGATGAGAGAGTGCTACCAGCAAACAAAAAAACCTGGTCTAGCTGGAATTATCGATTACGTCCTGGTTCTGATCGGCCCACCTTGACGTACAACATGAATATTTTGCAGGGGATCGATGCGCCCGAAACCTTTTGCGTCACCCTCAACGACACCGACGCGATCAATCCAAAACGAATTCTCGGCCGATTCAACTACGCTCACCCGCAATTCACCATTGCAGGTATTGCTGCACAAGCCCGTTGGTCCGAGATCAACGGAATAAATAGTACGTGGTATTGCGGCGCCTACTGGCACAACGGCTTTCATGAAGATGGTTTGAACAGTGGCCTCCGTGTTGCCGAGGCGATTGGCCAGGACAGTCAGGCCGCAGCGTGAAGGCAATGCTGTATCGCGGTGTACTCGACCACATTCGGTATACCCCCAGCCGACATGCATTCAAGTACCAAGTCTTTATGCCATTTGTGCCATTGGAGGGTCTTGATGAACTCGTCAAACCATTTCCGTTTTGGTCAACTGGGCGCTGGGCATTGGCGCGCTTTAAGCGGACAGACTTTTTAGGAGATCCACACCAACCGCTGGCCACAGCAGTGCGTACACGGATTAAAGAGGCCACCGGCGACCTATATGCAGGGCCCATTTTTCTACTGGCAAACTGGCGCTACTTTGGTTATCAAAACAATCCCATCTCCTGCTATTTTTGTTATGACGAAAGCGGCGCGACTCTGCAATATGTCGTTGTCGAAGTGACCAATACCCCGTGGGGTGAGCGCTGTAGCTATGTTTTACCCACACCTGATGACAACCAGCATTTGACAATAGATTTTGACAAGGCCATGCACGTCAGTCCGTTTAACCCCATGCAAATGACCTATCGTTGGCGCAGCAGTGCACCGGGGGAAACCTTAACCATCCAGCTGACCACCTTGACAAAAGACAAGCGCGTTTTTGATGCGACACTTAAGCTACATGCCCAGCCCTTTAATAAGCACACCAGTACCCGGAGCTTAGTGCGCTATCCGCTAATGACCCTACAGGTGCTCATTGGTATTTACTGGCAGGCGCTGCGCCTATTTTTAAAGCGCGTGCCATTTTATGGCCATCCTGGATATTCAGAGCCTGCACCTAAGAGCCCAAATCCAGCTTTGGAAGATGGCCCCAGTAAAAAAAGCACCTGTAAATCTGACGTGAGTTCATCCGAACCGAATCGACATTCGTAATACTAGGCAAGATGTCTCGATACGTTAAATTGAGCATGGCACACCACCTACAGAGAGATAATAACATGCCAGAAAATAGCGTTCGCGATATTGCGAAATTGCCAGAAATCAGCAAGTTTAAGCGGCCAGAGGTCGCGCGCGAACTTTTTCTACGCCTGATGCGTAAAATCAAAGTGGGCACGCTAACCGTTCATGACGGCGATCAGGTTTTTCAATTTGGCAATGACACTAGACCCGAGTCTCCCCACGCAGATGTGACGATACATCATCACCGTACCTATCGGCGCGTGCTTACCGGCGGCACTATTGCGTCAGGTGAGGCATTTATCGATGGCGATTGGAGCAGCGAAAACCCCACTGAGGTGACACGTTTATTTAGCGCCAATATGGAAACCATGGAAAGCATGTATGACAGCCAGCACTGGTGGATGAAGCTGGCGCTCAAAGTCGCGCACTTCGCTAATCGCAACACCCTGTCCGGATCCAAAAAGAATATTTCCGCGCATTACGATTTAGGCAATGAGTTCTTTCAGCTATTTCTGGACCCCATCATGATGTACTCATCGGCGGTCTTTCCCACTGCAGAAGCAAATCTCGCTGTTGCTGCCGAGCACAAGCTTGAATTGATCTGTAAGCAGCTAGAGCTACAAGAGAGTGATCACCTCATCGAGATCGGTACCGGCTGGGGTGGTATGGCCATTTACGCCGCACAACATTATGGCTGTCGAGTAACCACAACGACGATTTCAAAAGAACAGTACGATTACGCCAGCAAGGCTGTTGCCCAAGCCGGTCTTGAAGACCGAATTACGTTGTTGTGCGATGACTATCGCGACCTGACGGGGCAGTTCGACAAGCTCGTATCGATCGAAATGATCGAAGCGGTAGGTCACGAGTTTTATGAAAGCTATTTTAGTACCTGCAGTCGACTCCTCAAAAGTAACGGCAAAATGGTGATCCAAGCAATTACAATTCCCGACCAACGTTATGATCATGCAAGACAATCAGTTGATTTCATCAAACGCTATATTTTTCCTGGCGGTTGCCTGCCATCAATTGGCGTCATCACGGACAACTTAGCCCGCCACACCGATTTACATATTGTTAGCATGAATGATATTACACAGGACTACGCACGCACCCTAGAGGCGTGGCATCATGTATTTCTTGAGCAATTAGACAAGGTTATGGACATGGGCTTCGATGAGCGATTTATTCGGATGTGGCGCTTTTATCTAAGCTATTGTGAAGGGGGTTTCCGCGAGCGCATTATTGGCACCTTCCAAATCTCCATGGCAAAACCTGGATACCGACCGAGCTAAGCCTATGTTATTAACACTACTGCCCATCGCCTTTCTAGTCGGTTTATTATCGCTATCGGTGCAGCTTTTTGGCGCGGATGCATCGTATGGTCCCAACCAAATTGCCTTGGTACTCGCCACGGGCGCCGCTGCCCTCGTCGGCATTTACCGCGGTCTGACTTGGGACGACATTCAGGAGGGCCTGACACTCGGCATTCGGGTTGGACTTGCGCCGATTATGATCTTGCTAGCAGTTGGCGCCTTGATCGGCTCTTGGATAATCGCGGGCACGGTACCCGCCATGATCTACTACGGCGTCGCAATACTCGATCCGAGTATTTTTTATGCGGCTTGTGCCGTTATTTGCGCGCTCGCGTCAATTAGTATTGGCAGCTCCTGGACCGTTGCGGGTACGCTGGGCATTGGATTTATCGGTATTTCAAATAGTTATGGTCTGTCGCCAGCAATCACCGCGGGAGCTATTATTTCTGGCGCCTACTTTGGCGATAAACTATCGCCGCTATCCGATACCACCAACCTCGCAGCCGCTTGCGCAGGCGTCGATTTATTCGCGCACATACGGCACATGCTCTGGACCACGGTACCCGCTTTTTTGGTCGCAGTAATATTCTTCGCACTCAACAGCAGTGAAGGCGCTCGCGCGCCAGAAGAGATCGCGCTACTGCGCGCGTCTTTAGACGCTCAGTTCGATGTTGGCCCGTATGTCCTGCTACCAATGCTCGGCATGCTAGGGCTGATCGCAATCCGCGTGCCTGCGTATCCTGCCATTTTGATTTCCGCA
>CAWUXF010000006.1:0-3488 GCA_963926325.1 uncultured Luminiphilus sp.
CGCCACCGGCTGCACGCGCGCGGTAATAATTAAGGAGTTTGTCGGTCGGGCAGCCATCTTTCACATAAGAGGTGACAATCGACGCATGGATAATTCGATTACGTAAAGTCAAACCGCCGAGGGTCAAAGGACTAAATAAAACGGGATAGCTATCGCTCATCTATGCGGACCCATCTGTTGGCATCCATAGCAGCAAAGGCATATCTCTGTCTCACTCAGTGTCTGCACTGGCATCTAGTTGCGCGAGTACAGTCTCAATCAGCCTGTGGCGCTGGTCTGTCAAAACCTGATCATCCTCGCTGGTTGTCATGTAAGACTCAACTGCCTCACTAACTGACAACCCCTGAGACTCAAGCACGCGTTCCATAATATATAAGCGATCTTTAACAGCAGACACCTCCGCTGTCAGTCGCAGCAAACCACTTAGCATTTCATCGACACCATCAGCATCGAAGAATTGGTTGCGCTTGCCCCGCTGTTTTCTTGGAATATCTCTCATAAGGCTTTCTCAATTCTTCCAGGCGCCAAAGCCATACCAACGGGTGCCCTTCGGATCCATTCTGCCAGTCAGCGTATCAAAGGTGGTTCCGTCAGCAATAGCGTCTGTAAAAGCCTCCTCGCCAACAAAGGTATAGCGCGGCATAGTTGCTTCAACGTAGTGCTCTGCATCAAAGCCCGCATCGACAAGTAGCTGACGATAATCCTGCGCTCTAAATGTCGCATAGAAGGGCTCGTTATTGTAATGAGAATCCCAGTTCATATAAAAATTCTCATAGTTCGGCATCGCGCTCATTGGCGGCAATTCCATTTGCCAGAGTAGTCCGCCCGGCTTTAATACCCGATAAGCCTCTTTCAGATAGCGATGAATATCTTTAAGCGGCAGTTCATGTAAAAACATCGATGAGAAAACCACATCAAAACTATTGTCTTCAAACGCCATGTCGACGGCATTCATCTGCTTAAAATGTACCGGAATACCCAGCGACTCCGCGCGGGCATGACCATACCGCAGACCTGGCGATGCAACATCGATGGCGGTCACCTGCGCCGCTGGAAACGCCTGCGCCCAAGGCAAGGTGTTGTGGCCTATCGTACAGCCGCAATCAAGAATGGCTTCGGGCGAAAACCCAGGAAACTTTAACCTGATGTAATTTGCTAGCGTGCTACCGATATCATCCAATGTCTTCCCAAATTGACCGAACGCGAAAACATCGATTGAGTTGTCATATATTGCACCTGCGGTCATATCATTGTCGGCATATTCAGTGTGATAGCTACCGGGTGAAAGATGTACGTCAATCGCCGTTACATTACTCGGCAGCGCCAATTCAGAATCCAGCGTCAGGGTACCGATTTCTGCCCTGGTCGATGGTCGATCAATCAGCGAAGTTAAATGCCTATCTACTGTGTCACTGACCACGTCAAAAACCATCTCTTGCGCCGCCGTCCTGACACTGCTGTACGCCTTAAACACCTTGTCGCTGCGCATGGCCTTATGGATCCTGGCAGGTGTCTCAGGATCATCTTGCTGTTTTTCAAGGTTCGGTTTTACAACGTCAAAGTATTGCGCACGCATTTTCACAGCCATATTCTGCAATACATGCGAACGAAGTGCAGAGACAAAGCTGCGCTTTGCTTTTTCTTCCTGAGTAAGCGCTAACGCAAGATCATGCTGTAATGATGAGTTCATTTTGATAATGCCCCAATAATTTTAACCTCGGGTATTAAATACCCTTATTTAATATTTTTCAAAAGCAATAATATTTTGTATTGTAGCCCTGACCTCTTCATAAGGACGAAGCCCCATGACAACCATAACTGTTTTATTTAACTTAAAGCCAGAAGCTGATCAGGCTGCCTATGAGACTTGGGCACGCACTGTAGACATACCGAATGTTAGACGACTAACAGGGTGCTCGGGGTTTAATGTTCTAAAAGTCCAGGGCCTGTTAAACGGTGATCCCGCACCTTACGATTATGTCGAAATTATCAATGTATCGGATATGGCGGCATTTAAGAGTTCTGTAGGCACAGAGGCTATGCAGGCCGTTGCCGCACAATTTCAAGCATTTGCCGAAAACCCACTATTTATGGTCGCCGAGTCGATTGAATGAAAGGCCTCCAGGGAAAGGTTGCACTGTGTAGTGGTGCGGCGCGAACTGGCGGACTGGGTTTTGGTATTCTCGACCGATTTGGAGAGGCGGGCTGTAAATTAGTTGTTACAGATCTGCCGCACATGCTGGCTGATGCCTCTGCCGTTAACGAATCATCTTTTGATGTCCTTAAAAGCAAGGGTTACGACGTTATAGCATTGCCCTGTGATGTGACCGTTGAAAAAGACGTCACCGACTGCATCGAAGCCGTCATCGCATATTTTGGTTCGGTAGATATTGTCGTCAATAACGCTGCGATCGGCGACATCATCAAACCCATAACCGAGCTCTCGCTTGAGCAGTGGCAAAAGGTAATCGATGTCAACTTAACCGGTGCTTTTTTATTGTGCCGTGAAGCGGGCCGTGTGATGGCACCAGGTGGAGCCATTATTAATATAGCCAGCCAAGCAGCTAAGACGGGCTTTAGACAAATGGCCCCCTATGTCTCGTCTAAGCATGGCATGATCGGCCTGACACGCAGTGCCGCCATTGATCTAGGTAGCCAGGGTATTCGGGTGAATGCGGTGTGTCCGAACCACGTGACCACGGATATGGGGCGCGCCCAAAGTGAATACTTTTCTGCGCTTCGAGGTATCTCCCCAGAGGACTATCGTCGGGGTATCGCTGAGCGGGTGCCATTGGGGCGGGTCGGAACACCGACCGATACGGCTGCTGCGGTTGTATTTCTCGCATCTGATGAAGCACAATTTATTACAGGTGAGGCGATCAACGTCAGTGGCGGAGAAGAAATGCACTAATCGCCAGCCTATATTATTTGCGTGGGCACCGCCACGCCCTATAGCGTTTGAACTCAAGGCGTCAGCCACCTCCCTTCGGCGCAGATAGTGATATTTGGCCGCTGATGACGTCGGGCCTCCTTGGCGTGATCGTCAATTCTTACCAATGTCCATACTGGACTCTGAGGCTATGTTGATTGATCTGCTTGCAAAATTAGTTTGGTTTGTGCGGACTTCAGCCCCCGAGTGGGTACAAAATAGCACTGCGGCTTGACGCACACACCCTGGCCACCCACGACATCGACATCGAGCAATGCTTGTCCAGTACAGCAGACAGACTATTTGCTGACATGTGGCAAATGGGTGGCCTCGGCCCCATGGCTGGACAAGCTCATCATTTCCTAGGACAGGCAACCGCAAACGATTAAGCGATAGCGCGTTACACCCAAGCGTGCGTCAGGCTTTACGACGTATTGGATAGACGTCTAGCCGGACGCGCGTTCCTCGCGGGAGAATACTCCATTGCCGACATGGCTTGCTACCCATGGGTTTGGCGACACACTCGGCACCTGATCGATTTAAATGCGTACGGCAATGT
>CAWUXF010000007.1:0-7112 GCA_963926325.1 uncultured Luminiphilus sp.
GTTGGCGTCTCCGGCGAATGAATGGGTGGATTTTCATCGGCAATTTGGACGCGACACACAATTGTCTGATCGTATCATCGGTGGTGGGACCTCGGACTTGGATATGCGGACGCAGTACAAGGCTTGGAAGGCCTATATGGAAGGAAATATTTTTGATGGGACTGGCCAATGAGTGACCGACAACAGATTGAAGATTTTCTTTATCTTGAAGCCAGCTTGCTTGATCAACCGGATCTCGATACATGGATGACGCTATTTACTGAGGATGGCTATTACTGGATGCCCGCCATTGAGAATCAGGATGATCCGATTAATCACATTTCTCATATTTTTGATGATCGAGTGATGATGGAAATTCGGCGGCGCAACTTTGTGCATCCGCGAGCGAGCTCGAAAGAGTGGGAAATACGGTGCTCTCATATTATTGGCAATATTCGCGTCAAGGCCACTGTTAGTGAGAGCGAAGCTGTTGTGGTGACGTCCAATCAACATGTCATTGTGTGGTATCGGGATGAGCAGCGCGTCTATGCCTATCGGGGCACACATGAGTTAATCCCTACCGGAGATAGTTTTTTGATCGCGAGTAAGCGTGTTGATCTAATCAATCCAGCAGCGCCTCAGCGCTCACTGACCCTGTATCTATCGCCACCCAGCCCGCGGTCGACGCTATGCAGTGGATGCAGGGTGCAAATCACGAAGGCAGAGCCAGCACGGCTAAATACGGCTAAGGATTCGGTCCTTAGGTAGCGGAAGTCTGCATGAAGTCGACTCATCCGAATGGGTATGAGGAGAACCTGATGAACTACAGCGCAAACTCGCGGTAATGATCCGCACACCCGCCCCGAAAAAGAAAAACCACGTATCCGACCAAGGCCGCAGAAGGCTGTGACGTTGCGACGATACAAAGGGCTAGTCCATCTATTGCATTGGCTGTTCTACTTATTTCAATCAGCGCGCAGTAAACTTGTGCGCTGATTCAGTAGCCACTGTTCCAATCGGGTATCACTACTGCGTTTTCTGTGGCGTATTGATGCCATAACCCGATTAACTCTTGCAGTTTATCGGGCTGAGATTGCGCAAGATCATTTTGCTCTGCTAGGTCAGTACGCCCATCATATAACTGCCACGCACCGGTTCCTTGGGGCGGATACATTTCCACCAGATTCCATGGTCCTTGACGAATACTGCGTTTTCCAAATAACTCGAAGCCTAGGACGCGCTGGTCCGCCTTTGCTTCCTTCGCCTCGTGAGACTTACTCAGTAGAGGGAGCATTGAAGACCCACTTATCGTACTCACCTGAACGCCGCGGAAAGTGCTCTTCGGCCTTTTGACCCCCGCGAGCTCGAGTAAGGTCGGCGCAATATCTTTCACGCTTAGCAGCTCGTTGCGTTTTGTACCACTGGGGAGCTTGTTGGGCAGTGATATAAACGCAGGCACGCGTGTACCGCCTTGTGTCACATACGCTTTATAACCTCTGAAAGCGGGTGTTCCAGCCCAACCCCAGCCTGGGCCATATAATACATAGGAGTCGGCGGTACCCAGTGATTCGAGGTCGTACTTAAATGTCCCTAATACCCACTCGCGTGCTTTCGGGAAAACACGCTCGGGAAATAACGCGTCAAGGCTGTGGCCTTCTGCGCCGTTGTCAGACATAAAGACCACGATGGTATTATCCAGGACGCCTTGTGCGTCTAAAGCGTCAATTAGACGTCCCGTGTGGCGGTCCACTTCCTCGACCATCGCGGCATAGACTTCCATACGCCGCGCAGATAATGCTTTTTCTGTCGCGGATAAATCTTGCCAGGCAGGGGCGTCACTGGGTCTTGGGCTTAGTGGCGTGTTTGGGGGCAGGATTCCAAGTTCAATTTGTCGTTGCAAACGTTGCTTTGCAAGCACCTCGTAGCCCTCGTCGTACTTTCCCTTATGTCGAGCAATGGCTTCTGCCGGTGCCTGCAGAGGCCAATGCGGGGCACTGAATGCGAGATAGGCAAAAAAGGGTTTTCTCGCCCCGGCTACAGATACGTTATTTGTTTCAATATATTCAAGCATTTTGTCGACATAGAATTGACTTGAATACTCAAAATTGTCGGGCAATTCATCCAGCAATTTTGCGTTCTCGCGATACTTGGCTTTTCCGCGAACGCCTACTTCGGTTTCCCACAGGGATTGCATATCTGAAAAGTGTCCAGCACCGCCCTGTAAAAGTGCAAAGGCACGGTCAAAACCACGCGCTGACGGTGCTTGATCATCAGCGAGTCCTAAATGCCATTTGCCGGTCATAAACGTTTGGTAGCCGGCATCTTGAAATACAGCGGGTAGTGGCGCCACACGCTCATGCAAGTAGCCTTCATAGCCCAGCTTACCTTGTTGATTAGGGGCCAGCTCCTCAAACATATTACCTAAGCCTGCAATGTGGCTATCGACGCCAGACAGCAGCATGGAGCGGGTAGGGGAGCAAGTAGGTGCCGTATGGAAATTAGTGAGTACGACACCTTTATTCGCCAATGCATCAATACGCGGCGTGGGTATTTCTCCGCCCATAAAACCTAAGTCAGAAAAACCCACATCATCGACCACAATGATTAATACATTGGGTTTATCGATGCTTTGCACTTGGGTTGCTAGTACCTCAGTTGCTAGTAGCTCAGATGGCGCACTGGTGACTTTGGGCTGGCAACTAGCAAGCAAAGTCATCGTAGCGATGCAGGCGACCCTTACAAAGACCCACCGGATGTAAAAATGGAGGGCACTGGGCCCTCCACTAATTAGCGCACGCTTCATTGTCTGATGACTAGAAGTTGAAGGTGCCGGTCACGCCCCACCATTGTGGCGGTCCATATACGACGGTGCCACCGAGGATACCAAGGTCAAGCGCGTATTGTTTGTACTCTTCATCGCCTACGTTTTTAACCCAAGCGCGAACGCTCCACTCATCCGTGGCATAGGTTGCGCTAATATTAGAGACGTTGTATGCGTCCTGGTATGAGGCGCCGCCATTGGACACTTCCAAATACTGGTCGCTGTAATAAACACCATCGACCTGTAATGCCACGTTGCCCTGTGCAACATCGAAGTTGTAGCGGAACAGGTAATTGAAGCTGAGGTCAGGGGTGTTGGGTAAGTCCACACCATTGAGGAAATCAATAGGCCAGTCAACTTCGAAACCTACGGGTGTACCCTGTTGTTGCGGTGTCTCGACATCGTCCACCGAAGAATCTTGCAAAGAAAGACCCAACAAGATATCCCAGTTGTCAGTGGGTAGTAACGTTAGTTCAATTTCGGCACCTTTGTTTTCTGCTTGCGCATTGCTCACGCTCGGCGTGCCGCCTGAGAAGGTGAAAGCTTGGTAGTCGTCATAGTCGTAAACAAATGCGGTGGCATTTAAACGTGCGCGACCATCAAGGAACTCGGTTTTTAAACCCAGCTCGAAGGCTTCCAGGACTTCTTCTTCGTGGCGTATTTGCTCGAGTGTTACGTTGGCAGATGGCGCGAAATTGCCACCTTTGATGCCCCGATTGTAGGAGGCGAAGATCAACGTATTGTCGCCTACACGGTAATCGAGTTGCAGTCGGGCCGCGTAATCACCGTAGTCGACTTTATTCTGTGGGTCGCCGCCAGCCGCTGCCACCGCGTTTCCTAGGTTTAATGTTTCTATTGAAACGGGTGTGCCGTCAGTTTCGCCCGTATCAACATCAGTGATTAACGCATCCGCTTCGAATGTGGTTGTGAAATCAAGGTCTTTGTCATCTTGTGACCACCGGTAACCCGCAATTAACGTCAACGCGTCGCTGAGATCAAATTCTACCTGGCCAAACACAGACCAGTTTCGTGATTCTTCTAAATAGTCTTGGGTAACCCGCGCGTTCACGGCGAGATTGTTACCGGCGTCATCGAAAAACCCAAGTTCCGCGGCAACACCGCCGACAGGGGCGCCCTGTGTTATGACATTGGCGTCGGTCTCCATATCAAGGAAGTAAACGCCGGCCGTCCAGCGCAGATTTTCACGATCGCTAGACAGTCTAATTTCTTGAGAGAACTGTGAGAAGTCAGCAATTGTTGTGAATTCAATAATAGGTGCCGGAATACCGTCACCGTCTTCGGTGTAAAACTTATCTGTTGCAGAGTGATTGGTAATGGAGACCAACTGCAAACCGTTATTTAATTCCCAATCGAGCCGAGCTGTTAAGTCCGTTGTATCGCGGTTCATGTATCCCGCATAGTCTGAATAGTTCTTAAAGGGTTCTGGAGAATCACCCCTGAACGTCGTTCGACCCGCCTCATCGACGGGCGTAAAGCAATTAATTTGGTCATTACAGAAAAAGATTGGGGCAGTGAGCTCAGCAGGCGCGCCAATAACGTCAGTTACAAATTCGGTAAACTCAGGGGGCACGTAGGCGTTAGGGTCAGCTGGGTCAGTCGGTGGAATACTGGCATCACCATAGGGCAGGAAGCTATAACCACCGGTTGGAACGTCCTTATCTTCTGAATACTTAGCCGTGAGGGCCAAAGTGGCTGTCTCTGAAAGATCAAACTGAAATGCTGCGCGCAGTGCGTAGCCATCTGAGCCGCCTAGGTCCTGCCCACTCGATGGTGGCAATGCCTCGACCGGCACAACGGTTAGCGCCTGTGGATAGGTGGCTGACTCAATATAACCATCGGACTCTTCTCTACGCATCGCGATACGGTAGCGCGCGCTGTCGGAAAGCGCCCCACCGAACGCGGTTTCGACACTGTACTTAGCATAGTCGGAATAAGTGCCTTCAACATAACCGTTGAACTCCTCATCATCAGCACCGTTGGTGACATAGTGGATCACGCCGCCGGTTGCGTTTCGCCCAAACAATGTGCCTTGAGGCCCGCGAAGCACTTCCACGCGGTCAATATCAAACAGTTGGCCACTAATAGCGTTCATGCTGGCGACATAAGCATCATCGATGTAGACGGCTACGGGCGCTTCGTTATTGTCAGTAAAGTTGTTCTGCGAGACGCCGCGAATATTAAATGTCACAAGATTCGGCGAGAAACTGGTCATTTGTAGACCGGCTATTTGTTCGGTGATGTCGATCGTATTTGTGACACCTAATGCCTTCAACTGGTCACCAGAATAAGCTGTCACAGATACGCCTACGTCTTGCAGGTTTTGTTCGCGCTTCTGTGCGGTGATGACAATTTCTTCCAGCACCGATGCTTGTGAACCTACGGCTACACTGAGTGCTGTAAGGGCAAAACCAAAATTGCGCGCGGTAGTTATCCGCTTGTCTGTCTGCTTTTTCATGCGACTTCCTCGTTTTTATTTCTTTTGTTTTTATGTGAGTACTTTCTGCCTTTAGTAATGTAGGTAACGCGTTACTGATTTGCAACCCTTTTTCAGGTGCAATACAGCGCTAATGGCCCGTTTACTTGAGGCTAAATATACCAATGAGACAACAGAGTGCATTGACTAATCTGGCCGCCGAGTTGACCTTGGTAGACGCAGATCTGCTCAAGATTTATCGCCACTGAACGTTATATGACCAATGCGCGGATATTTTCTCTGAATGCTTGGGGAGTTTCATTTGGCTTGGGGGGATGATTTTCTTGCCGATGCACTTAACCGATGTTGCGCCTACCAACTAGAATTACTGGGCAAGCCGATTACGCCTTTGCATAACCATTTTAGTGATGCGCATAGATATTAAAAACGTTAGCCATGGCTAGTGTGGTTGATGGTTTAACGACTCTCGCCAACGGCTCGTCTAAAACCATGTAGTTACCAAAGGGGCCATAGATGTGTTTTTTAAAAGCGGGGCTTAACTTTTTGAGCACACCTACGGCAACGTCCATAAGCTTACTCGCAGTATGTCTCCGCTAAGCCACAACACATCGATATCAGTATCGGTGTTAACGCATCTGCAGCCGCTGTACCCGATCGAGTATGTACCCAGCCCAAGTATGTAAAACTCCGTGCCAACATAAACAGTGGCAAGGTGGCGACGCTTTCGTCAGCTAGCGGCCTCTCTGACTGATAGGCATTTATTAATGCGGTTTTGGCTAACGCATAATTTGGATCATCTTGAATGAAGTACAGGGCCGTTGCTATATCGAACATATACCAGCCAAATCCAGCATCATCAAAATCAATAACGCGAATGTCATCGCCGTCGACAAGCAGATTTTCGGGCACAAAATCTGCATGAATCATGCCGTAGTTCGCAGGCGATTTGTTTAAAGCAGCCAGCGATAACGACACAACGTTGCGGGCTTTTTGAATCGTGCGACGTTGGTCTGCGGTCAATGCTGCAAGATCCCAAAAACGTCCCCAAAATGGCCTGTCACCGACTAGACCTTCTTCATCCCATGCATGCCGGGTGAACCCCTCAGGCAATTGCCAGTGACTGCTGTGCTTGTGCAACTGCGCCATGCGCCGTCCAATGGTGGCGTAGATGTTTGTAATTTGTTCGGAATTACCTCCCAGCCCGTCTTCAACTGAACCAAGCTGCACACCGGGTATCCACTTCAGTAAATCAATCTGCCGGGGTTCGTCTAGGTCGCTATTTTCAATGACGGCAAAGCGATTGCCATTAGTGCAGGGAATTATTTGTGGCACATGTATACCGGCACTTTCTAGCGCGTCCATCCAAGAAAATTCAGAAAGCAGGGCCGCATCGCTGTGATAGCCACCTCGATGAACGCGTAACGCAAAAAGTTGGTCGTCTTCTGTCAGTAGTTTATAGACTGCGTTTTCTCGTTGCTTGATCAAGCTCAAATTTTTGCAGCGCAATCCCCAGTGCGATATTGAGTCCAGTGCAATTTGCTCAAGCAGTGCTAACTGTTCTGACATTGGACGTTTGGAAAATTCTTGCTGCATTATGCATGTCCTTCGGCGACGAGCTCTGTGAATACCGTATCTAATGTGCCAAGTAGATGGTCCACATTATCTTTTGAAAATATTATTGGAGGCCGAATTTTCAACACATTATCAAAAGGGCCGATTTTGCTAATAAGCACGCGCTTCTGTTTCATTTTATTGATAACTCTGGCGGCTAGTTCGCTGGCTGGTTGTTTAGCATTGCGATCCGAGACTAATTCTACGGCCACGAAAAGGCCCGGGCCGCGCACATCACCAATGACC
>CAWUXF010000008.1:0-7075 GCA_963926325.1 uncultured Luminiphilus sp.
ATCGATGGCGAATTCCAAACCGGCGCACCCGATGGCGCAAAGCGCTTTGCACCCATGCTATTTGTAGTGCCGGTATCAACGGGTTGCTCAGGTATAACAAATGTATTCCAAAGCAGGTCTCCGGAGCCGGCTTCCAAAGCCGCAACACTGCCGCGAAAAGTACAGCAGGCATATCCAGGGTCGGCCGCGGTAGCCCATTCAGATGATGAAATAGGCACATACACGCGACCGGCATCAACTTTCACAGAACCCGTTATGGTTGCATCGGGATGCGTCGCAACGTCTTTGGTCCAGACGGCACGACCACTTGACGCATCGACAGCGTGAACTCGTGCTTTAAAATCTCCGAAAAAAAGTATTGGCGCGTCGACACCGGCTACTGTCGCAATACTCAGGCCATTACGCACCTCGGCGCCAGCTTGATAAGTCCAATGCGCGCAGCCAGTATTAAGATCGAGGGCGTAAACTGTACCGTCCTGCGACCCCATAAAAACAGTTTCCCCGTGGACCAAAGGTTGCGAACGAGCACGAGTCGCACCCGGATACGCAAACGCCCACTTGAGGCTTAGTTTGGTCACACTTTGAGCGTCGAGCCCAGCTTCCCCAGACGGTAAATAACGGTGATTACGCGGGTCACCGCCCCAACCACGCCAAGAGGAGAGGTCATCATCTAAGGCTAGCGACGCGTCTTCATCGCACATTAATACCGCCTTCGCGGTGGAGGCCGAGGATCCACTGAGATACTCGGCAATCGCAATACGTTGGCTCGAGGACAGTGCTGCAGCCTGTTGCTGCATCACACCGTCATTCATTGCCTTTAATACTGCGGCAGATGACATCATGTTAAAAGTGATGAAATGGGGCGCTCTAGGGATCGATCCACTGTGACAACCGGCGCAGTGCTCGGCAAATAGTACCGCACCACCATCGGTGGACGAAACCGGGGCATCGAGATCGACCACAGCCGCCGCGCTATAGAGCGCCTGGCAGCCCAACCAAAGGCCCAGCAAAACCTTAACCATCAATAATCGAATCATTCGCAGTATTTACCTTTTAATAATCAAGGGTTGCCTTAATTGCCTGCACTACCTGTGCCACCGTCGGTACGTAAAGTGCCTCAAGACAAGGTGTTGCGGGAACGGGTGTATGCGGCGCGGTAACACGACGCACAGGCGCATCTAAATAGTCAAAACCTCGCTCAACGACGATCGCCGCGATCTCTGAGGCCATACTACAAATTGGATTCGCCTCATCAACAACCACAAGACGGCCCGTTTTAGCCAGACTACGTAAAATAGCACCATCGTCTAAGGGCGAGAGCGTTCGCGGATCAATAACCTCAACTTTAATACCCTCACGCGCCAATTCCTGTGCCGCTTGAGTGGCAATAATAGCCATGCGCGAAATTGCGACCACGGTGATATCGCTGCCTTCGACAATCGTACGCGCCTGACCAAATGGAATCAGAAATTCGCCTTCTGGCACCTCGCATTCATCCATGTAAAGCGCTTTATGCTCGCAAAAGACCACGGGGTCATCCTGCCGAATAGCTTCCGCTAACAACCCTTTTGCATCGGCTGCATTTGATGGCACCACGACCTTAAGGCCGGGAATAGCAGCAAGCAAAGGATAAAGAATTTGCGAGTGTTGCGGCCCTGTTCCACCACCTGCGCCAATCATTGTACGAATGACTATCGGCGTTCGCGCCTGACCACCAAACATATACCGAAACTTTGCAATTTGATTGAGTATCTGATCAAGACAGACACCCAAAAAGTCAACAAACATAAGTTCGGCAACTGGCCGGAGTCCCGTCAATGCTGCGCCACCCGCGGCACCGATGATGGCAGATTCAGTGATGGGGGTGTCTATCACTCGCGCTAGCCCAAAGCGATCGGGCAGACCTTCTGTGATCCCATACACGCCTCCCTGCGCGCTAGCGACATCTTCGCCCATCACGACAACGCGCTCATCTCGCGCCATTTCCTCGTGGAGAGTCTGATTAATTGCTTCTCGAATAGACATACGCATTATCGCATCTCCCCTTCATAGTTGATGTACACATCGGTATAAAGTTTGTCTGGTGTGGGGTCGTCAGCCGCAAGCGCTCGCTCTACTGCTCGATCCAGTCCAGACATAATGTCCGCATCTATCTGAGCCACTGTTTCCGCGTCCAGTGCACTGGCTCGAGGATCCGCCAGAAACTTCACTATTGGATCACCGTCCTTGCGCTGGCGATGCATCTCGTCAGTATCTCGATAAGCCTGAGCATCGCCCTCATAGTGACCATAGTAACGCGCAGATACTGCTTCTATGGCTGTTGGCCCACCACCGCTGCGGCCGCGCTCGATGGCGTCTCTACACGCTGCATGTACTGCAAAGAAATCAGAACCGTCAACGACGATTGAAGGCATACCAAAGGCCCCCGCGCGCTCGGCGATACGGCCCTCTGGTTTTGGATTGCGCGTAAATTCCGCATAAAAATTATTTTCATACATAAAGATCATAGGTAGTTCTAGGACCACAGCTAGGTTGAGTGACTCTGCCACCGTGCCTTGGTCGGAGGCGCCATCACCAATAAACGCCATCGATACGCCCTTATTCTTCAACGTTTTAGCGCTGAGCGCTGCACCCGCTGCAATCGGGGGGCCGCCACCAACAATGGCATTCGCGCCAAGCATACCCTTAGACATGTCAGCAATATGCATCGACCCGCCCTTACCGTTGCAAAACCCTTCCTGCTTACAGGCCAGCTCAAGCATCATGCCGTCGATATCACAGCCCTTTGCAATACAATGCCCATGGCCTCGGTGGGTGCTGGCAATGTAATCACCATTATTCATATCCAGACAGGCGCCCACTGCGATCGCCTCCTGATTACGGTAAATGTGAATGAAGCCGGGTAATTTGCCTTGCTGATACTCTGAACGCATCCGCTCTTCAAATTCACGGATCGTTTTCATCAGTCGATAGGCCTTAGCCAATTCTTGTGTTGTGTACTCCATAAGAGACCCCATTAGATTCCCCAGAGCGAAAAAAAAGGCCCCAAAGGGGCCGTATTATTTATCATCTTAGATTGTGGTTTCAGCGTGCCTTAAAAGCTGTAGCCTATCTGAATACCGACTTCTCTCGGTGCGCCGTGACGGGTGAAGTTCCATAATGTTGCTACAGGATTCGCCGCTACTCGGTACCGTTCATCGGTTAAGTTCTTGCCGTAAAGGGACATTTCAACACCGTTATCAGCCGCGTTGTAGGTGATGTAGGCATTAACCAGAGTCCGTTCTTCCATTTGCGTGTTTGCTTTCTGTTGGATAATAAATTCGCCAGAAGCATCTGTGCCTTGGAAGTTCGCTGGGAATGGACTGGTTTGTGTCTCGTCCTGATAATTCACCGAAAGGTTATAGGTGATTGCTGCGCCACTGCTCAGGTCTTGGAAGTAAGTCGCCCCAAGGTTGTAGTTCAGTTCAGGAGAGAAAGGTACTTCTAAACCCGACAGATCCACTTCTACCGAAGGACCTGGTACACCAGTGAGATCGGCAGGGTTAATACCTGGAGAGTAGTTGTCGTATTCGTGATCAAGCCAGCCCAGGTTTCCGTCGATACGCAAGTTAGCATTAACCGCCCACTGGAACTCAGCCTCGAAGCCCATTGCGGTAGTTTCACCTTCATTCACCGACACAGTCTCTTGGAAAGTATTGCCTGCGGCATCAATGAACGTTACGACGGTATCACGCTGCAAGTTTTCATACTGGGTATGGAAAGCCGCCAAGTTAAGGCGTAAAGCACCGTCAAAGAGATCCGACTTTAAGCCGATTTCTGCGTTCTGGTTTTCCTCACTGTCATACGGCTGGCAAGAGAATGTTGAACCACACGTCTCCGAGAAACCACCCGCAACAAAACCGGTTGCATAGCTACCGTAGACCATAATGTCATCGGTTATCTGGAAGTCGATGGCCAAACGATACGTCACAGCATCCCACGTGTTGGACAGCTTTTGTACGTTACCAAATGAAGACTCAGAGAAGGGGTTAGTATGCGGACCCACATACTGATCAAGCGTCATAATATTACTGACAGGATTAGCAGCAGTACCTAAGCTGTAGCGCTCAAAGTCCTTATCGTCCTCAGTGTAACGAATACCCGCTGACACTTTGATTCGGTCGGTGAGATCATAAGAACCATCGCCGTATACCGCCCATGTCGTACGATCCTGGTTAGTTTCCTGAATTTCATACTTGTCATCGTAGAAATTGGTACCGGCCAAGGGACCAAAGAAGCCCAAGTTACCGAACACGATGAAACCCACATCATCTCTATAAACTGCAGCGCCTGTCACAAAATTGAAGGGGCCGTCAAACTGACTCGCCAATCGAAATTCCTGCTGGAATTGCTCCCGCTTGGAGTTACGACTTGCATCGTAGAGTGACGTATATGCCTCACCAGTGTAGGTACTGGCTAGGATCTCGTCTTGGTCACGAAGACCTGTGATCGATGTCAGCTCATAGTCGCCTAGCGCCAATGTCTGATTAAGGTAAATGCCTGTCGCGTCAACCTGATGGCCACCGTTTAGGTCAATCACTTCAGTTTGGGTATAGCTCTGCCCTGTAGTGAAGGGTTCGCTGATTCCAGCATCTTCAATACCTGGAAAGCCAATAATGGGCCATATATAACCCTCACCACTGGGCGTTTCATTGGCAGTCGCTACGGTCTCAGAGCGGTCACGCAAATACTCAAACTGCAGATCGGCGCCGTACGAGCTAGTGGGCTCCCATCGAAACTTAAGCTTTGCCGCTAAAACATCTTTACCGCCGATGTTCGAGCCATCACCGGTCGTCGGAAAAGTGGATCTAACTTCGTCTGTAGTCAGCTGACCCGGACCATCACAGGCAAAACACACGAGCTCGCCACCCATTGGCTTGGTATTTGAATAGTATCCGTCCGACACATCTTTGATCACTGCCAAACGGGCAGCCAGCGTATCTGTTAACGGCATGTTCAACGCAAACTTGAACTTCGATAAATCGCTATCGTTCGATGAGTACCGGCCAAAATTGACTTCAAAGTTACCGGCCATTTCACCGCCAACTTCGGGTTTGATGGTAGTGAATGCAATGGCACCACCGGTTGTGTTTTTTCCGAACAAAGTACCCTGAGGGCCTCGGAAAATTTCAACTTGCTCAATGTCGAAGACTTCTACAAATTGTGACTGAACATGGTTGAAGGCGAAATCATCAACCGTGATACCTACCGATGGATCTTTCGTCACTAGAATTGAAATGAAACCCGTTCCGCGCATACCACCCGCTATCGCATTAAAGCCATTTTGTGGCGTCAGCGTAACGTTAGGCGCAAATTGTGCTAAGTCAGTAACGCTGTTGGCAAAGGTTTTACTGAGCTGCGCCGAAGTCACAGTACTCACTGCGATGCCAAGATCCTGCGCATTTATACTTCGTTTGGTACCCGTCACAACGACTTCTTCCAGCGCCGTAGCGGAGACATTTTCATTCTGGGCATTGACGCCTGCTGCTGCTGACAACATCAGCAACGCTGCTGGCAAGGCCCGCATTTTTGATCTGGGAAATCTATTTTGAGTGGTAGATACTGCCATGTGGTACTCCCGAATTGTTGTTATAGGACTTATAGTTTGGAAACTGCTTGGAAACTACTTATTCACTTTACGATATCTGTTTTATTTTCTTAAGCGCAACCCATACCTCGGATATGCCTCGGCCTCCAGCACTTGCTTGCACTCAGCAAGGAATGTAACTGTATAATCAAATATCCGGCAAAGCAACAAAGATTTAAGGCAGTTTTCACCCACCGGCTCGGGCATTATTTCGTTCCTAAGGATCCCATATGAATTATCCAGACAAGATCGACCGTATTCGCAAAAACCTCGCAAAAACAAATGCCGCTGGGGTAATGCTGACAACAACGGATCATATTTATTACGCTACGGGTCTGAGCTCGGTGATGGATGGTTGGCAGTTGATCGAGCCGATAGGCGCCGTATTTATACCCCTTGATAGCGCGCTACCAGTGACGCTATTTATGCCAGAAGCTAGTTTGATTTCATTAGTGATATCCGAGCGCAGCGGTTCACCCGTGTTCTACGATCGCATACGCACCTACGACATGCTGAACTTTTGTGAGACTGCGCGTGCGCAGGACGCGCATCTATCGCTGCCCGCTGACCTAGCCAGTCGTCTCGAAACTATCAGCGCGCTGGTGGATGACGAATGTGCACATGACATTATGATAGCCATCGAGCGGCACTTGGTCAGTGCTGACTTTACGGAACAGTTGGTGCTATTTGACGACCTACGTGTCGCCACTCGACTTGAATCGAGCACTGGGCAGTCGTGGGGTGACGCGCTGGACGTCATGCTCAGCGCTCGGTCAATAAAAACGGCCGATGAAATCGCACTCTTTGAACAAAGTGGCTTAGTCGCAGACCGAATCATTGAACATACGGTCAGCCAACTCGGCATTGGTAAGCGCTGGAGCGATGTCGAAAATTCAGTTGCCAAATTTATGATCGATGAGGGCGTCGACCCCTTACCTGGCAGCCCAATGTTATTTGGCGGTGCTTACGATCTCGTCTTTCGCCCAGACTTATTTCGCACAAAGTTCGACCGACCTTTTCAAGGTGGCGAGATCGCCATTCTGGAAACACAAGGACGCTATCAAGGTTTTTGGATTGACATCAATCGCACCGCGCACATAGGCGAGGCGACACCCGCCTACCGAGAGCAACATAAAATATTAATGGACATATATGCCACATTGGTGGAAAGACTAAAGCCAGGTGCCAACACCGCAGACATCAGTCGTATCGATAACATACCCAGCACACAGAGATTGTCGGCGCCGAGCAAACTCCTTGTTGTTGCACATTCCGTTGGGCTGCTGCCGCTTGAAAGCCCGGTGCGCTACCCCGGCACCGGATGGCACGCGGCAAAGGACGGCTTCACCGTCGAGTCTGGCATGATCATCAGTATCGACTGCCTTTACTTCGGCAGTAAACTTGGGCCGTCACACATAGAAAATGTATTCGTGGTCACTGAAAGTGGCA
>CAWUXF010000009.1:0-63196 GCA_963926325.1 uncultured Luminiphilus sp.
CTAGACGACTACCCTCGGATATCCCGGAGCCTGATAGGATGTGGATGGTGTTAGCCGCCTACAATATCGGCATGGGGCATCTAGAGGACACGCGAGTACTTGCGCAAAAAAACGGGCTTGATCCAGACCGCTGGCAAGACGTGAGAGAGCTTCTGCCACGACTACAAAATCCGATTTACTATCCGAGCACACGCTATGGGTTCGCGCGTGGTAAAGAAGCGGTGACCTATGTCGACAATATTCGCCACTACTACAGCGTGTTAAAGCTACAAGACGTGCCCGGCAATTTGATAGCGCCACCGATAGCTACCGCGACGCTTTTGCCCGTAGATTGGCAGCACGCCATACCCGCGGCACTCTAAGTCGCCAGAGCTACTCGCTCGGGGGTTTCTGAGGCTCGCGCGCTTGCTTGCGTCGCAACTTGAAAAATTGCGTAAGCAGCCGTGCGCTTTCGGCTTTATGAACACCCTCTTCCCAGGACACGTGATGGTTTAACACTGGATTGCCCAGCAATTGCGCTGTACTGATGACCGCACCTGCCTTGGGCTCTCGGGTGGCAAATACCAATCGTTCTATACGCGCATGGACGATAGCACCACAACACATCGTGCACGGTTCTAAAGTGGCATAGAGCGTCGTATTGGGTAGCCGATAATTAGCCTCTATTTTTGCCGCAGCGCGCAGCGCTTGAATTTCGGCATGGGCACTGGGGTCGCAGCTGCCAACTTGTGCATTTCGACCCTCACCGATAATTTTATTATTGCGCACCAAAACCGCACCAACAGGCACCTCGCCAACGGCGCCAGCTTCCTCGGCCAATGCGAGTGCTCTCAACATATATTTTTGATCGTTCGCAGCAGTCAATAAACCAATCCCCCAGCAGTATCTAGGCACACCGTTGCGCGATAAAAGTTCGAAGTGCACAACACAAAAACCTCCTTTCTAGGAAGTGCTAAAGCCAACGCGCTAGCGCGCATACGCGCCCACTACAGCGGCGCGTCGCTATAATACTTCCAGCACAGTAACGCGAGTGCACTGCGATGCGGACTATAAATAGCACCTGCTGCAGCGACCTGTTTATCGGTTAAACGGTCTGTCTGACCGACGATCCGTGCAAAGCCGCCACGCACCGCCAGATCACCCACCGGCCAGATATCGAGTCTACCCAGTGCGAACATCAAATACATCTGTGCCGACCAAACACCGAACCCTTTAATCGCGGTGATTGCAGCAATCGCCTCTGCATCAGAGAGATTATGCAGCGCTAAAAGATCTAGCTCGCCAGATAGTACCGCGGCAGATAGCGCGCGAATGTAAACCACCTTCTGACGTGACAAACCTGCACCACGCAAAGTCTCATCACTAGATAGCATAACGCCATCAGCGGATAACTCTCCCGATAAAGCGGACGCTAATTTAGCCGCAATTGATGCCGCGGCTTTTACTGAAACCTGCTGTCCAACAATAATTCGCGCCAAGGTTTCAAAACTGGCATCTCGGTACCGGGCCTTAGGATAGCCGACCAGGGTCAATGCTTGAGCAATAGCGTCGTGTTCATCCGCCAAGGTATTCAAGCTGATTTCTATTTGCGGGTCATTAAGTAGGTATTGATCCATAGGTAATCTCGCGCAATTGAATATTGTGCCAAAAAATTTTCCATGTTCGCCATAAATCCGTAGCCGACGAAGTGCATTTTCAACCACGGTAAATCTGTTCTTTCAGCAATATGAGCCGACACTGAGTATTCGCGCTTTGCAACAAGGGTCAATCAGTTTCTTTATTATTAGACACATTTGTCTCTATCATGAAGTTCTGGGAAATAAGAAAGTGCGCCTTGATCTTAAAATGAATAGCGCGCATTTTAGCAAACGAGTCGACGGGTATCATCAGATCAATCCCTAAAACGGTGATGGCCAATAACGGTCAGGACGACTCAGAAACGCCAAAGAAAACCCACTTACATTTGCAAGGTGGACTACTCAATATGATCAGAGTTGAAATCGAGGCTTAAAACAATGGATTTGATGTGGGCGTTAATAGCCGCGGTTACGCACGCAAATATATAAACAGATAAACATAATAGTGAGGTGAAGATGACCGACTTATTGGCACTATCGAGAGCCGCCATTGACGAAGGAAAAGGCATTAAAGAGCTCGGGCCCATGAACCGCATAAACCACCAGTTATCAGAACTGGATGATGATCTCGCCATAGTTGAAGCTTTCTCCCATGCCATTGTTATAAAAACCGACGAAGGCCTAGTTAGTTTTGATACATCGAATGAGCATGGCGGCCAAAAATGCGTTGATGCCATTCGGGGCTGGAGCAAAGCACCTTTTCATACTGTGATCTATACCCACGGGCATATTGACCATGTTGGAGGCTGCGGGGCATTTGTGGCTGATAGTTGTAACTGTGGACAAAAACCCAGAATTGTTGGTCACGCCAACGTCGCGCACCGCTTCGATCGTTATAACCTGACAAATGGCTACAATACGATCATCAACGAACGACAATTTGGTCAATTTAAACGTCGCGGCTATGACTTGGCGGGAGAGCGGCAATTTTTGCCTGCGACATCACCCGCGCCGGACACGACCTATACAGACACGCTGACCCTCAACATCGGTGGCGTCGATATCGAACTGAATCATGCCAAGGGTGAAACTGATGACCACACCTGGGGTTGGATACCCAGCAAAAAGACAATTTGTGCCGGCGACTTCTTTATTTGGGCTTTTCCCAACGCGGGTAATCCACAAAAAGCGCAGCGTTACCCTAGAGAATGGGCTGTTGCACTCAGAGATATGGCAGGAAAAGGCGCCGAGCTTTTCTTACCCGCTCACGGCTTGCCCATTGACGGTCGAGAACGCATTGCGAATGTGCTCACAGAAGTCGCAGATGCACTTGATTACTTGGTGAATGAGACGCTTCAGATGATGAATCAAGGGGCGCGCTTAAATGACATTCTACACAGCGTTCATCTCGATAAAAATCTGCTCGCCAAGGCTTATTTAGCCCCCGTTTACGACGAGCCTGAATTTGTCATACAAAATATTTGGCGTTTGTATGGCGGTTGGTATGATGGCAATCCCGCCAATTTAAAGCCGGCAAAAGAAAGTAAGCTGGCCAATGAAATGGCGTTACTCGCAGGCGGGGCTATGCAGCTTGCAAGACGCGCAGAACAACTTTTACACGAAGATATTCGCGTCGCCTGTCATCTTGTAGAAATGGCCGCGCTAGCAGCGCCGCTTGATGGTGATATTCAGGCCATGAGGGCCCAGATATTTCAGGAGAGGCGCAACCAAGAAACTTCGCTAATGGCCAAAGGCATTTTTGGCCATGCTGCCAATAGCGCTAAGAAGCAGTCGTAGCCTATAGGGCGTATCCACTGACGATAACCCCTGGCACTTGCCGCAGCACGATTTTTTATTGGCCAAATACAGACAGCTGACTGGCGACCTCACGAAATTCTTGCATTGTCTCCTGCACGATGTCCGCGGCAGTCTTTACCACGTCAATGCGGCCAACGACTTGACCCGACAGCGGTATCGCCGCCTCCATGTCACCGCCAAAATAAAGTGATTTCACCCCGGCAAAATGCTCCGCGGCGTTGAATGCCCCAAGTGGCAGCAATGCCGCCGTGCGTTCTGTACGCAAAGCTCTGAGGGCTGGGCGAGAGGCTTGATTTAGAAATACAGTATCGGTCTCATTGGCGTTTACAATCGCCCGCTTCCAATTTTCATGGACAGGCGACTCGACGCTCGACAGCATGCGGGTACCCATCTGCACGCCCTCGGCACCCAAAGCGAATGCGGCTGCCATCGTACGGCCATCACAAATGCCCCCGGCTGCAATCACCGGTACATCAACATGTGAACAGACCAAAGGTAGCAACACCATCGTAGAGACGGGTGTAGGACTCTTGAATCCACCGCCTTCGCCGCCTTCAACGACTAAGCCATCAACACCCGCATCTACCGCCTTCAATGCCAGCGCTAACGACGGAACAACGTGAAACACCTTGATGCCCGCCTGTTGAAAAATCTTCGTACAGACACTCGGACTACCCGAGGAAGTGGTTACAAACGTAACGCCCTGATCGATAACAAAATCGATAATATTGCTGCCCTTTACGTAGGACAGCGCCACATTGATGCCGAAGGGTTTGTTGGTCAAGCCCGCCATAGCCAAGACTTCAGCGCGGATAATATCCAGCTCCCCTGAAGCCGTTTCAATGATGCCCATAGCACCTGCATTACTGACCGCAGATACCAGCGGTGCGCGGGCAATCCAGCCCATAGGTGCCTGAATAATCGGGTAGTCAGTGCCCGTCATAGCGGTCACGCGATTGGTTATTTTATTTTCGGTCACAAGCGAGTTCCAGTGTTTTCAACAGGCGTGGTTACAACGTCGCACTATGGGGAATTATGTTTCGTTTTAGATATACCTAACGCTTGCCTCGAGGCGCCAAGCAGAAGCAGTGCAGAATGTGCAATGATCGCCAAGCCTAGCCACGCCTCGATTCAACAGCGCGCCAAGGGCGCGCTTTAGTTCGCTATTCGCCGGAAGGCGCTTCTGTTATGGGCTGTGCCATATCGGCGTCTATGGGCTGTGCCATATCGGCGTCGGTATTCGTCAATGCGGTGGCCATCATGGCGGCTGTATCGTCAAAAATCTCGAATGCCGAGTAGCGACCGTCAAGAATCGTGATTTTATGTATCGTCTCGCTGACTTGGCCACCGGCCGTAATTTCTGCCTGTACAAAGACGATATTACCCGACGGATAGAAGGCTTGCGGCTCTACTTTGAAATCAGGCCATAGTGTTGCGATAGGCGTAAGCACATTATCAATAACGTCTTGGGGTCCCTGGTAAGTACCGCTATAGGGCAGTCCCACGGGTACGCGCCAAAGCACATCGCTATGCTGGGCCTGGGCCCAAGCTTCCATATCGTTATTTTCAAAAGCGGTATAGCCAGCGCGAGCAGTTTCTACCAAAAAGTCCTCATGACTACTGGAATTACAAGCACCGAGCAGGACTACTAGGGGCAGCGCGGTAAGGCTAAGTAAAGTGGTACGAATAAATGTCATGACGGTCTCCGTTATGTTGCTATAGATTTTACTGTGTTTGGCTTTCGCTAACTGCGCGCTAACCGATAAACGGTCACGCCACAGCGATAACAGGGGAATGGCAGGCAAATCCTCTGATCTCGATAGGCCGCAATATTAGCATGAAGTTTTCAACTTTTAGCGTGAACTTACGCAATATTTCAAGTATTACGATACAATCACACGTCGCTTAATAGACGGGCTTTGCGATAAAAAATGACCTAACGGCAATCCATATTCAGTGCTTTCTCGTCACCCTACAACCCCGCTCAGAGAATGTTACTAACGCATTTAGGGGCGCTAACACTGCCGCAGCAGCAATCTCCATTTTGGTGACATAGCGCTAGTAATTAGCATCTTAAACAGCAAATCCTAATTACTTTGGCTGCGCGCTATACGTCGCTGGCCACGCTTTTCTTCCATTGATAATAAATGACGGGGATCACCAGCAACGTCAAAACCAGCGCACTGACCATCCCGCCAACCATAGGCGCCGCTATGCGGCTCATCACTTCAGACCCAGTGCCCGTACCCAACAAAATAGGCAACAGGCCCAATATAATTGTGGCCGCAGTCATCACCACTGGGCGCACGCGCATGCCCGCGCCCCGCATCACCGCGTCCTGGAGGCGGGCTGGCGTCGGCGCCACGCCTTCGGCCTGACAATCGCGTATAAGTGCGTCATAAGATTGGTTCAAATAGACCAACATAATGATGCCAATTTCAACTGCAATGCCCGCCAAAGCTATAAAGCCCACAGCCACCGCAACAGAAAAATTGAAGCCCAACAGATACATCAGCCAAATGGCGCCGGACAGTGCCAGTGGTACGGCACCCAAGATCATGGCCACCTCGGCAAAGCGTCGGAAATTCGCATATAGCAACAGTGCAATAACCAATAGGGTTAGCGGCAGTACGTAGGCCAGCTTCTGTTTGGCGCGCAGCATGTACTCATACTGCCCAGACCACGTCAACGAGTAGCCCGGTGGCAAATCGACCTCTGCTGCGACAATAGCTATCGCCTGCTCAACATAGCTGCCGATATCCTGCCCCGCAATGTCAACATACGTCCATCCATTCAGCCGGGCATTTTCACTTTTAATCGCTGGCGGGCCATCGTCGACATAAATGCGCGTGACATCACCTAAGGTTATCTGCTGTCCCGTTGCAGTGACCATAGGGAGTAGCGCCAGCGCCTCTGGAGAATCCCGATAGGACTGCGGATAACGCACGTTCACAGGATAGCGCGCAGAACCTTCGATGGTTTCTGTGACCGACATACCGCCAATAGCCGTCGCGACCACTTGCTGTATATCAGCAATGTTAAGGCCGTAGCGCGCAGCTTGTTCGCGGCGTATATCGACCTTGATATAGCGGCCACCGGCAACACGCTCAGCATAAACTGAGGCCGTACCCGGTAAAGTTGCCAGCACAGTCTCCAAGCGTTGACCTATCTGCTCGATGACCGCCAAATCAGGACCGGCGACCTTGATGCCTACAGGCGTCTTGATACCAGTAGCCAGCATATCGATTCGTGTTTTTATCGGCATCACCCAAGCGTTAGTGAGTCCCGGAAAACGCACCAGACTGTCGAGTTCAGTCTTTAGACGCTCCGGTGTCATACCGGGACGCCACTGATCTCGTGGTTTGAATTGAATGACCGTCTCAATCATCGTCAATGGCGCCGGATCGGTCGCAGTTTCAGCGCGTCCAATCTTGCCAAAAACGTGTGCTACTTCAGGCACGCTGGCAATCAATTTGTCGGTCTGCTGTAAAATTTCCCGCGCTTTACCCACTGACAAGCCCGGATAGGTTGTGGGCATGTACATCAAATCACCTTCGTCCAACGGTGGCATGAACTCACTACCCATCTGTGTCACGGGCCACAAACTGATGCCGGTGACTAACACCGCCAGCAATAATGTACTTTTGGGTGCGCGCAAAACGAGCGCCAGCACGGGTAAATAGCTGCGCATCAGCAGGCGATTGATCGGGTTACGATCTTCAGCGAGGACTTTGCCGCGAATAAAGTAGCCCATGAGTACTGGCACAAGGGTCACCGCAAGACCCGCACTGGCTGCCATCGCATAAGTTTTGGTGAACGCCAACGGCGCAAACATACGCCCCTCTTGCGCTTCTAGTACGAAAATCGGCAGGAAGCTGACCGTAATAATGAGCAGACTAAAAAATAGTGCCGGCCCTACCTCTGATGCTGAATCTGCGACCACTTGCCAACGGTTTTCTCGGGTTAACGGCGTTCTCTCAATATGCTTGTGTAGATTTTCAACCATGACAATTGCGCCATCAGTCATAGCACCAATGGCAATAGCAATGCCGCCCAGCGACATGATATTGGCGTTAATACCCTGAATATGCATGATGGTGAATGCCGCCAGAATGCCCAAAGGTAGCGTCACGATCGCCACTAAACTAGAGCGCAAGTGAAACAGGAAAACGATACTAACCAAAGCGACGATCAGGAATTCCTCAAGCAGTTTTTGCCAGAGATTATCAATAGCACTTTCGATGAGGCCCGATCGATCGTAAACCGTCACCAACTCCACACCGGGCGGAAGTCCCGCTTTTAGCGACTCGAGCTTGGCTTTGACGCCATCGATCGTCTGCTGTGCATTTTCACCGTATCGCATCACCACAATACCGCCGACAACTTCTCCCTCGCCATCGAGGTCTGCCACGCCCCTGCGCATCTGTGGCCCGATAACAATGTCCGCGACATCCCGCAGCATTAACGGCACACCGTTGACATCTTGGCCCAGTGGCACGGTTGCTAAATCCTCAACACCTGCGATATAGCCACTGGCACGCACCATGTACTCGGCTTCGGCCATCTCAATCACTGACGCGCCAACTTCTTGATTGGCCCGTGTGATGGCACGCTGTACATGCGCCAGTGGCATGTTGTAAGCGCGGAGTTTTTCTGGATCAACCACCACCTGATACTGCTTGACCATACCGCCTAAGGTCGCGACCTCAGCCACGCCAGGCACTGTTTGTAACTCGTACTTTAAAAACCAATCTTGCAGGCTACGCAGCTCACTGAGATCGTTCTGACCGGTGCGATCAACCAATGCGTAAAGATAGACCCAACCCACGCCCGTCGCATCTGGACCCAGTTGAGGGCGCGCATCTGCAGGCAGGGTTGGTGCAACCTGTGAAAGATATTCAAGTACTCGTGAACGCGCCCAATAGAGGTCGGTGTGCTCATCAAAAATGACGTAGACAAACGAATCACCGAAAAATGAATAGCCGCGAACGGTCACCGCACCCGGTACCGATAGCATGGCACTGGTCAATGGGTAGGTAATCTGGTCTTCGACAACCTGAGGCGCCTGACCGGGGTAATTCGTTTGAATAATTACCTGCACATCGGATACATCTGGAATCGCATCAACCGGCGTGTTTTTTAACGACCATAGACCGGCGCCCGCCAACACGAATGCGGCAAAAAGCACCAACCCACGATTGGCGATTGACCAGCGAATAACCGCCTCTATCACAGTTGACCCTCCCGCTGAGATGGCGGCTGCTGATGAATTGAGTGGTCCATCCCCTGGTGGTCAACCTCAGTGGGCGCTTCACTAACCTCTGGGGCCATATGCATAGCTGCGTGATCCATCCCCTGGTGGTCGGCCTCAGCTGGCGCTTCACTAGCCTCTGGGGCCATCTGCATAGCGGCGTGGTCCATCTCCTGGTGGTCGGCCATACCATTGTCGTCCATTGCGTCTCGCGTGCTAGATGGCACTGCCATCGCCGAATGACCCATCATTTGATGATGATCATGCGCTGTTTGATCAGCCGAGACCGTCTCGCCCTGCACTACCTCTGCCGCAACCTCGGGCTTTGCGACCGTCTGACTGTGCATGACAGAATTCATAGTGTGATGTTCATGTGCGCTTTTAGCGGTCTTTGACATTGCGCCGGCAGACATAAGTGCCTCAGGAGTCTCTAAACGCTTAAAATCAGAAGTCTTACTCGATTCAGAGTCGATTAAAAACTGCGCTGATGTGACGATGTGATCACCCTCGGCTAAGCCCGCGAGAATTTCTACCTGCTGGCCTGCTATCGCGCCTACCTGCACAGCCACCGACTTAAACTGACCCTCATTAAGCGCTAATACCACCCTGTCTTGACGTCCAGTACGAATCAACGCCTCTCGGGGAATAACTAACGTGGGCTGTTGCTCAGCAGTAGCAATCGCTAGCGTTGCAAACATTCCCGGTCGCAGCGCTAAGTCCTCATTGTCAATTTTAATGCGTACCCGCAATGTTCTGGCTGCAACGTTCATGACTGGGTAAACATAGTCCACTCGGCCCTGCCAACGACGGCCGGGTAAAAAATCAAGGTGTATGGTCACCGCATCACCCGACTGTACTTGGGCTGCCTGGGGTTCAAATATCTCGCCAATCACCCAAATCTGATCCAGACTCGCAATACTCATCAGCGCCATTCCGGGTTTAACGTACATACCCTCTCTGATCGCCAACTCCTTGACCACACCAGATCTAGGGGCATCGACAATAATTGTTCGGGCAATCTCACGCGCTGACTCAACTCGATCAATCGCAGCCATCGGCACTTGCAAACTGATCAAGCGCTCGCGCGCAGCATCAATCAGCACCGCATTCTTGCGCGTTAACGCCAGTAAAAGTTCTTCCTGAGCATTGACCAACGTCGGGGAATACAGGGCATAAAGCGGCTCACCCGCGACAACCGTGTCGCCCGCCGTGGTGACAAAAAGCTGTTCAATCCAGCCCTCCACGCGAGGATGAATATGACTGAGTTCATCTTCATTAAACTGAACATAGCCCACCGTTTCTATGCGCGAAGGTAATATGTCTGCACGAACTAATGCGGTGCGTACCCCAAGGTTATTGACCACCGCGGGATCTATACGCACCACACCCTTTGTCGCCGTATCGTTGTTCGCAAAAATGGGGACTAGGTCCATACCCATGGGCGACTTTCCGGGCTGATCTCGACGATAATTAGGATCCATCGGCGCGACCCAATAGATTGGCTTGGCAGCCGCGGATTCTGTCGTGGCAGTTGCTGAATTATCGGCGCTAAAGTACCCGAAGATAGCCAGGCAACCCAGCCCAACTAACAGTGCAATCAAGGTAGTCTTTATCGATGGTTTCATGTTTCTCTCCGACATTACAAAGCCTCATCAGCGATGTTCAGCTGGCCGCTACCGGCCAGTAAATAGTTGATTTTTGACGCGCTTTTTTGCTGCGCAACGGCAATACCTAGCCGCTCAATCTTAGCGTTCAACTCCGCAATACGCGCCGTGACCGCATCAGAAAAATTGCCATTGTCGTTGTTGTAGGCCGCAAGGCTTGAATCCGACTGCGCAGACATCTGCGGCAACAGTGTAATGTCGAAGAGCACTGCCCGCTCATTGAGTCGGGTCAGTGATACCGCAGCTTCCTGAAAATCGGCAACTAATGTCCGAATTTTTAGTTGCTTATCGGTTTTCAACGCAGCGACTCTTGCCGACGCCGCTGACACTTCCTTGTCCTGCCGATTAGTCGTAAACATCGGTACGTCAAAGCTGACACCAATAGAAAAGAGATCTGCTCGGTCACGACCCAGTTGATCATCATCTCGATAGCCATACTGCGCGGTCAGACCCCACTCTGGGGCGTATTTTTGTTCTGCTATGGCAACGCTGGTGCCGAGCGCCGCAATCCGTTGATCAATGACTTGCAGCTGAGGATGCGCAGCAATGGCTTCGAAAGATGCCTGTGCGTCGGAGGCCAAAAGCAGCAATTGCGATTCGGACAGGTGCATCGAATTATCGGGCAGGTCTACGGCTAGGGCTGCCAGTGCACGAACCCCAATCCATTCGGACAACCTACGCTGAGCCTGTTGACGCTGTTGAACTAGACGCGTCAAGCGATCATCAAGACGCGTCAACTCGACTTGCGCGCGGATTAAGTCTTGTTGCTGGGTGTGTCCGACCGCCGACACATAACGTGCTCTTGCGGCGTCAACCAGCTGATCAAACAATGTTCGCTCACCATCAATTAAGCGGATCGTCTCCTGTGCCTCATAGGCACTCAACCAAAATTGCTCAACGCGCGCCCGGGCTGCGGCCTGCCGATCTAATCGGAGCAAGGGCTCTTGCGCAGCTAACTGCAATTTTTGCTTTCCAGATAAAGCGCGGGTATCACCACGGGGAAACATCTGGGTCACGCCAACGAGCAGTTGTGTCATCGGCTCTTGGTTAATATCAAAACTGTCAGTGGGAAAGTTGGCTGCCGCAAGATTAATCTTTGGGTCGGGCAAAGTGCCGACGGCTACCGCCTCATCACTGAGCGCCTGCTCCCGGTAAACGCTACCAGACAGCCAGGGGTCCGCTGACAAAGCCAAGCTACTGGCCTCTTTAAGTGTCAATGGCTGCTCCGCCATTTCAGCAAAGCTCACCATGGTTGACAGTGGGAGGGCCAGCATTAAACCAACGACCGCATAGAATAAGCGTTGCATTACGGGAATCCTTTAACCATCTTAGTAAATACCTTCTGCGCGCAGTATACCCGCCATTGACTCGAGTCGATCAAAACAACGCTCTGGGTCTTCTCGTTTCAAATGTAATATCGCCATCTCTTTAGGCTCACTTACAGCGATTTCACGGGCTTTATTAATCAACCCTTCAACAATTTGCTGAGCACAATCATCAACATCCATACCATTCGCGATGCGTTGGTCGGTTATACCAAAACGTTCACCATCGCCACGTAAAGCATTTGCAGATACCGCGGTTGCAATTGAACCCGGGGTAATTGTCGACACACTAATACCATCGGCAGTCACTTCGGTTCGCAAGGCATCAAAAAAACCCATCACCGCGTGTTTCGCGGCCGAGTAACCGGTCCGCAATGGCGCACCAAATTTTCCAGCGAGGCTGGAGGTGATCGCAAAATGTCCCGACTGCCGGTCAATAAAGTGCGGTAACAATGCTTTGGTCAGCGAAATTTGGCCGATGACATCGACTTCGAATAACTGCCTATAAACTGAGAGATCAGTATCAACGCACCATGAGCGCTGAGAGATACCTGCGTTATTAAGCAATAGATCGACCTGCCCAAAAGCCTGAAGCGCCGTAGCGACTTTTTCGGCGTGCTCATCGACGGCGACAACATCCAGAGGCAAAACGAAAATATCAGACGCATCTAGCCCCATCTCCACACAGCGCTGTTTCACCCGGGCCAATTCGTTAACACGGCGGGAACTCAAGATTAATTGCACCTGACCACGACGTGCATAATTCACCGCGACAGCTTCACCAATTCCACTGGACGCACCGGTAATCCAAATCACTTGCTGCAATCTACTCTCCTTATGTTTTGTCACCGGAAATGCTTGGGAGTTTTTGTAAATCAGTTTAATCTCTCAAGATTGGCCACATCGCTCTTGGTTATCCGGCTGATCAGATACCAGGCCTTATAGTCTGACCCGCAAGCATAACGGTGGTTCCATTATGACCTACCTCCTTTAGACAGCAATACAAAGAGCCCGCAATGCCCATATTAAACCTCAGCCCCACCTTGAGCAGGTACGCACAACTTTCCCTGATCATTTTAGCGGCTGGCTCGATCTTCCCGCTGGTCTACCTGCGACAAAACTTTGAGGTAACGCTGGTCGAGGCACTGGGTATTACCGGGTCTGATTTGCGCGACTGCTATGCCATATTGGGGTTTATTTTTGTACTCACCTACCTGCCCAGCGGCTGGCTCGCCGATCGTGTTGCGCCGCGTTTATTGATGGCATTTTCGCTGGTCGTCACCGGCTTGCTCGGCATTTGGTACGTCAGCTTTCCGGATCTATGGGCAGTTAAGCTTATTTTTATGGGCTGGGGTATATCAACCGGACTCACATTTTGGGCGGCTATGCTCAAAGCTGTTGCAGTGATGGCAAAGCCCAATGAGCAAGGTCGTTTTTTTGGCTTGCTCGACGGTGGTCGCGGCTTAGTGGAAGCGCTGCTCGCCACCATTGCGGTCGCACTGTTTGCTTGGGCGATAGAGTCGCTCGGACAGTCGAGTGAGCTGGCGCTTAAAAAAGTTATTTGGATGTATATTATTTTCACCCTCTCACTCGCGCCTGCAGTGCTCTTTTTGATCAACGATACGCGAGCCAGCCCGGGTGAATTACCTGAAGACATCGTGCAGAAAAATAGTACCTTGCACGACCTAAAAACGCTGGCCAGAAAACCTGAAGTCTGGCTATCTAGCTTTTGTATTCTCACCGGCTATCAGCTCTTTTGGGCAACCTACAGTATTTCTGCGTATCTACAGACTTACTTCGGATTAACCGCTGTTGCCGTAGGTACCATTACCGTCGCAAAACTTTGGATGCGTCCAATTGGCGCGACACTAGCCGGTTATATTGGCGACATATTTCCCCGTGAATTGGTCCTTGCCGCACTATTACTATGCTCCGCTGTGGCACTTTTGTTCATGTCACTGCTACCGGTCGGCACATCTTCCGCCGTTTTACTGAGTGTGGTACTCGGTGTTGGTCTCTTGACCTATGGCGTACGCGGTATTTACTGGGCATTACTAGAGAGCTGTGACATCGAAGATAGGACTAAAGGCCTCGCGTTAGGACTGCTGTCTTTCTTGGGCTATAGCCCAGATTTTTATCAACCTTTAATCAGTGCGCGTCTACTTGAATGGTTTCCGGGCAGATTAGGCTTCGATCTGTATTACTGGGGCATATCAGGCATGGGTGTGCTGGGTGCAATCGCCGCAGTGGCACTTTACAGACTCAGCCACAACACACAGCCCACACAACGATCCGATAAATGAGGTTACCCCCGCCCGATAACCGCCCGCTACAACTCGTTGGGCGACATTTATTCCGCTAAGCTTGTCATGTCTAAGTGGACGATAGGAATCACAATGAATTCAAGCGATATCAGCCGAGTGATCGAAATGGCTTGGGAGGATAGAACAGCCTTCGAGGCTATATTTGAGAACTATGGGCTATCAGAGCCGGAAGTGATTGCATTGATGCGTCAAGAAATGAAGCCGAGCTCGTTTCGCATGTGGCGCAAACGCGTCTCAGGCAGACGAACAAAACACTTGTCGCGACGCAGCTTTGCGGTTGGTAAATTTCGCTGTCCAACACAAAAATTGCGTTGACTTAAAAGGCATCAATCACACCACGCAAAGCCTCAGACAAGGTCGAACATCACTGCCAAAAATTGAATTTAGTCAGCGCCAGATACAACGGCTTCAAACGCCCATATTGTTTCTGATAGACCTCCTCATAAAGACGCTCATACAGCAAAGCCGTTTCTTCATTGGGTCGAAAGCAATCCGCAACATGGGTCATTGCCGCGGCAGCTTCTTCAATAGACTCATAGCAGCCCAGGGATGTCGCACCAATAATCGCCGCACCTAAGCCACTGGCCTCGTGATGCGATAACCGCTCTGCGGGGAGGTTCAGCACATCAGCTAACACTTGCATTACCGCATCACTCTGCGCGCCACCACCTGCAACTCGGACAGCGTCAATGGGTCGCTTCGTACGGCGCTCAATTTTCTCTTTGCCCGAACGCAGGGCGTATGCAAGCCCTTCAATCAACGCGCGATAAACATGCGCACGCGTATGAGATTCGTTAAAACCGATAATACTGCCGCGGCCTTCAGGTCCAGTCTCACCCACCACAGGATTCCAAAAAGGCTGCAATAACAAACCGTCAGCGCCGGGGTTTGTACCGCCGAGTAAATCATCGAGTAAAGCCTCAGCGCTGGGACCGCCCTTTGCCGCGCGTAATTGTTCCTGCTGGCCAAACTGCTCTTTAAACCAAGTGACTAACCAAAACCCACGAAATACCTGAATTTCAGTGTTGTAACAGGCAGGTATTGCCGCCGGGTAAGCGGGCATAAACGGTACCACCTCGATATAGCGACTTTGCGTAGTATTAATAGTCGCCGTGGTCCCACAAGAGATACTCGCAATACCCGCCTTAATAGCACCCGACCCTAATACTTCGCAGGCTTTATCCGCGGCGCCGGCAAATACAGGCACCCCTACCGGCAGCCCTGTATCCTCAGCTGCCGCTTCTGTCACTTCGCCTAGCAGCGAGCCTACCGGCAGTAATGTTGGCAGCATTTCCCGCGTTACCGGCATACACGCCCATTTCCAATCGCTATCAACACACCAATCTTGACGCTTAAAATCGAAGGGGATGTAACCGACCTGACTGCCCACACTATCGACATAATTATTGGTAAATCGATAGTTCAGATAGCCAGACAACAACAAATAATGCGCGGTTTTAGCGAGGATTTCTGGCTGATTCTGTGCCAGCCAGCTTGCCTCAGCTTCCATCTCCAGATTTTTGACCGTGCCATGAATGCCGAGTAATTTAAATAATACGCGCCAGTACCAGGGTAGCTTGGCTTGCGCGAGCGCGCGACGCTGGTCAGTCCAGATAATGGCAGGTCGCAGTGGCTGGCCTGCGCTGTCTAAGTTGATTACCGTAGCGCGCTGGGTCGTCACCACCACCGCGTCAATCATCTGCGGTGTTATCGGACTATTCGCCCAAAGATCCTGACAGGCGTCGGCAACTAAAATCCAAAATGCATTAACATCGTGTTCTGTCCAACCGGGCTGTGGATGCGTATACGCTGCGACAGGACGCTGCCCTCTTGCGATGATTTCACCGCGTGGATCAAATACCAGTGCCCGTACGCTCTGTGTGCCAAAGTCGATGGCCAGAATCAGTTTGTCATCCACAGTATTCCCCCTCAGTCAGTACCACAAAGTTAATCGGGCAATAGATTGCCTGGATTCATCAAGTTATCTGGGTCAATAGCGCACTTGAGCGATCGCAGTAATGCGATACCACCACTGCCCAGATCGTGGTGTAAATAATTCTTGCGCAGTCGTCCTGAGCCATGATGATGCGCAATACCGCCACCCGCAGCAGCGGTAGCTTCCAGCGCTTTATCCCAGCACTGAAAGTACAGTGACTCCATTGCCTCTGCATCGGCAGGCATGCAGGCAAAAGTAAAGTAAAGGTTAATACCTGAGCGATACACATGAGAGCTATGCGCAGAGGCGTTGACGCAGTCTGGTACAGTATTTAGCGCTGCAACCACATCTCGATAAATTGCATCAATTTGCGACCAGGTACCAGACACTTCGATAGTATCAGCGATCAATCCCATATTTAATAAATCAGTCCACTCGGGCACATGGTTTCGATGGGCGAGCCAACCATCAACGATTTGCTCATCCGCTCGAGTTAAACCCATACCAATTAACAATGCATCGATGGCTGTTTTTTCTGCCTCCACGCGGCTAGCAGGGCCTTCATGGACCATCAGCAACAAGGCTTTATCATCCTGTGCGTAATCTGGAAATAAACGGGCTACTTCCGAACTATCGTATTGGCGCATTACTGGCGGTCGCCAGTCTCGCTGAATAATCTCTCGCTGCGCCAGAAAGCCGCTCGTCATATCGTCAGTATAATAAGCACTCAACGCACGCTGCTCCGGCTGACGGCGCAGCGATAAAGTCACCGCGGTGATGACCCCCAATGTTCCCTCTGCACCGAGTATTAAATGCCTTAAATCAGGCCCTGACGCTGCGCGGGGCGCCTTACCCAAAGTCACCAATTCGCCACTGGGTAGCACCACATCGATGGCGTAGATAATATCTTCGATATTGCCATAGGCTGTCGAGAACTGGCCCGAAGCACGGGTTGAGATCCAACCGCCGACACTGCTTATCCCGATCGACTGTGGCCAATGCCCTATCGTTAGTCCCTGCTCAGCCACAGCATGCTCTGCGACTAATCCGTTAGTCCCCGCTTCCACTGTCAGCAACAAATTCTCAGCATCGATCGTGACGATTCTCGACATGGCACCCATATCGAGCAGGATTTGCCCTGCACTCGGTTCAATACCGCCACAGACACCGCTGCCCAAGCCAAAAGGAATCAGTGGGATTTTGTGTTGCGCGGCAAACTTAACCACTGCTTGGACGTCATCCGTATCAACCGGCTTAACGACGCACTCCGGTGTTGCTATCGACTGACCCCGCCACTCGCGATAATGTTTGACGCACCAGCGATCGTATCGATAGTCCAGCATTTCTGCAGATAGGCTTACGACCTTATCGCTACCGAGTAAATTCGTTAAGTCTTCAATCCATTGATGATGCATGACGATCCTCTTGTCTCTATTCGCTAAATGCCTTGCGGCTCTCGGTATCAATTAATTTACAGTTGTCAATTTCCATCTGTTGTCGGTCGCTATCCCAATCCAACATATCGGCCATGCTCGCCGCTGCAGCCTCAAGCACAGGTATCCCTGCACCTTCATCAAACCATGCGCGACTACTTCGCCGCGCCCAATAGTCCTCGAGCCGGAGTGCACCTTCACTGTGCACAGCGTGGCGTACTTCTGCGGACAAATTGGCGCCAGCCGCGACGACTTGGCTTGCTTCAGTACCATACAACCGCGCTAAACGCTCTGCAGCCATGGTGCTTGCCACGTCTAAAGTCGCTGGGTCTACTGGATGTTCGCCACCGGGTAAGGGTCGTTCGTGGGTTTGGCAGGCCTGAGCACTAAAGCCATTGTCGCTGACGACTCGATCAACAATACGTTCGGCCATCGCGCGATACGCCGACAATTTTCCACCACCGACTGACAGCATTCCTGACACAGACTCCCAAACCTCATCTTTGCGCGAGAGTTCTTTGGCGGCCTTATCGTTGTCGCCGCCTACTAAAGGACGGATACCTGACCAAACAGACACAATGTCTGCCTTAGTTAACTTAGCATCGGGCATTTTTTTATTAGTGGTCGCAAACAAATAATCGATGTCTTCCTCTGTCACCGGTGGCCAATACTGGCTATCGGGGAAGTAATCATCCGTTGTACCTAGGTAGGTATAGCCCCCCAGCGGCACGGCAAAAATTCTGCGATTATCGGGCGTCGACATCACCACCGTGTGATTGACAGGTAGACGACTGTGCGCGACGACGACATGTACGCCTCGGCTCAGAGCCAATCGAGGCACCTGCGTTGGCTGATCCAAGCGGCATACCGCATCCACCCAAGGACCGGCTGCGTTCACCACCGCTTTGGCACAGACCTCATACTCCCCGACCTCACCGGGTAGCGTCGGCGCAATCAAAACCGAAAACGTCTCAGATTTTCGAATAGCCGTCGCTTTGGTATAGCTGCTTACACAGGCACCGCTTGCAAACGCCGAACGTATGGTGGCGATCGTCAGGCGAGCATCATCGGTAAGATACTCGGGATAAACCACCGCACCACGCAGTCCACGCACATCTATCAATGGCTCTCGCCTTGCTAATTCACTGGCATTCCACACTTGATGATGATCTACCGCAGCAACCCGTCCCAGCCGCTCGTAGACCCATAGCGCTACACGCATAGTCAGCTCGCTAACCAGACTGCTGACCGGAATTATGTATTGGCTCTGCTTAGCCAGATGCGGGGCGATCCGATGTAAGGTGGCGCGTTCGCTAGCAGACTCTTTGACAATCGGAATATCGCCTTTGACCAAATAGCGCAAGCCGCCATGAATCATTTTAGAGCTGCGACTGCTAGTCCCACTGGCAAAGTCCTGCGCTTCGATCAAGGCGACGGATAAGCCACGCAACGCAGCATCACGAGCGATGCCTGCACCGGTGATTCCACCACCGATAACTAAAAGATCGAAAACCTGTGCCTCAAGCTGTTGAAATGTTTTGGTCCGATTTGATAAATTCAGATCGTTGGTAGCGCGCACGACTCATCTCCGTTATGTAGGCGGCCTCTAATGTAGCAACGCCAAACCCAATTAATTGTCTAAAATTAGACATTTTATGCTAGTTTTAACTATGAGTAAAAACGTTCACCCACATGACATGCTCGACTTTCTAACCCGCGTGCCGGTTCTCTCAGATTTAGCCATGCGTGAGCAGCTGCGTTTATTAAGCGAATCAAAAATTATCGTTCTTGACCAAGAGACGTTAATACAAGCCAGTGGCACACCGCACCATCATCTATATCTCGTCGTTAACGGACAAATCAGTATGCGTGGGCTGACTGTCGAGGGCGAAGAACTCACCCTTGCCGTATTTGGACCGCGCAGCCTCAGTAGCTGGATGGCACTCTTCCACGACTCCCCCGCCGAACGCAGTCTCATCGCCGAGTCTGGCAGTCGACTACTCGCCTTCCCCGCGCAAGCTGTCAAAGATATGCTCATGCGCAATCCAGATATCTACCCCATTGTGCTAAAAATGGAAGCTATTCGCTTTCGGGCCGCCTTAAACCTCCAACAGCTAGCGCTGCTCAAAAACCGTACCCAGCGTCTAGCCGGTCTTATGCTGATGCTGGTCGATATCAGTGGGGACCAACGCGCGCAGCCAGAGATACTCCTCAAGTCAGAACAGCTCGCACGGCTGGCGCAATGCTCTCGACAAATGCTGTTCTTGGCCATTAAATCCCTTGCGGCGGCGGGCGCTGTCAAACAGGGCTACGGCCGCGTCACCATTATCGACATCGGCTGCCTGCGTAAGATCTACACGCCCGATTGATCAATGAGCAGAGCGACGTTAAAAATTAGATGGCAATAAGCACACCAGGCCCTCGTTCGCATTTAGATGCCGCATAAACGGCATAGGGCCGTGACAGGGGCAGGCAATAAAAAAACTGAGAACCGGTTTGCTAAGGCGGGCGGTTAAAGTGGCAGCGCAAATATGCGCAGTCTTTTGGTGTCTCACATCGACTAGAACGCGTAGCTGATCGCCGCAGTGATGCCTTTATAGGTGATATCGAACTCATTCCTGCCACTGTCCAGTGTTTTCGTGATGTCAGCAGCCACCACCTGATAACCCAAAGACAACCCTACGGCTTCGCTCACGCGGTACTGGCCACGCAGGAAGGCATATTCGAAGCTGCCACTATAGTCATCAATGTCGGCAGACAGCCAGCCAACCGTTGCCATTACTGCCCAGGTGTCATCGAACGCATGAAATACACTCGCCCTGAAATTTGGCAAAGGTGCCAGCAATGACGCTCGCGCCTGATCCGTGCTGCCACTGCCTTCACCCGCCACGGCTACCTGCGCCTGAATCGATGCCTCGGCATCAAACGCATGCAAACCCAACCCCAGGGAGACATCGGTGTTATCGGTCTGATATACCGAATACATGGCATCAACCACATAAGTATCCAGCGTAAATAAGCCTTCGACAACAGCGTCTACTTTGTATTCGATACCGTCGAAATTAAAATCTTCCGCTACGACAGCGCTACCGCCGTTCTCAAATTGATAGGCTGCGGCAGAGAGTTTCCACCGATCCGACAGCCGATATCGATACTCAACCATCCAACTCGTATGATCGGTGGCAATGCCAACCTCTTCGAATTCGACGTACGCTGGCTCCAAGCTTCCTCGCTGCGCGAGTATGGTACCGCTAGAGCTTTGCTCAAAAACACCCACGAAGACAGCATGTTTTTTTTGAAATAGTTGTGTGTTGCCTCGGCGTTAGCACTATTTACAAACAATATACTGAGTAATAAAGCGAGGGAAAATTCGTGATACATAATGATTCCTAATTACAGGCCTTAGTTATGGATAAAAGCACGTAATAGCCAGCGTAGCGTAGTAAAAAGTCTTTTCCTACCGTCGGTTTTGGGCCCAGCCGGGTAAATAAACGTGTGATTAGTGTCTCTGCCGGGGGAATCTATTGGGTTTAGATCAGGCGCACATGGCTAGAAGGCAGTTCGGAGATAGGTGGGGTAACTAAACACCGATTCAGCGTGAGACATCGCAGTCAACGTCGAATACACGTACCCAATCAACGAGCATCTCAGCGGGTAAATCATCGCTCTGTATGAGACCACCCAACGTACCACCTACCGCAACATTCATAACGATATAAAAAGGCTTGTCATTAAATACCCACGAGTGCGGTGCTATGTGTTCAGGACGCATAGTGCCGTGGCGCCGTCCATCTATCCACCAACTGATCTCTCCCTCGCGCCACTCCACAGCAAACTCATGATAGTCATCGGACCAATTGATGGGTACTAGTAAGGTTTCGCTGTAATGTACATTATCGGGCCAAACCTCTCCGAAATGTGCCGCGCCAATCACTCGATGGGGGTCATTGCCAACCCACTCTAGAATATCAATCTCGCCCTCTAATGGCCATGAATGCTGGGGATCTTCAGGTAGCAGCCAAAATGCCGGCCATAAACCCCGACCAGAGGGCAGTTTAATTCGCGCTTCAAAGCGACCAAAGCGCTTCGCAAACTTGCCTGCGGTAACAATTTTCCCTGACCTAAACTTAGACTCGGTTTGAGTTATATCTTTAACATGAATGACAAGGTTACCATCGACAACGCGAACCGCACTTTGATCATAGCGCTGCTGCTCGTTATTGCCCCAGCCGCAAAGCCCTATCTCGCAGCCATCACCTTCAACAACTGACCAGCGAGATTCATCTAATGCTGTGTCGAACTCGTCTTGCCACACTAGCTGCTGGCAAGCATCCGCACCATGAGTTGGGCTTACAACGAGCAAATAGGTCGCTGCAATTAAAGGTACTAACGCCCTACGACTAGGTTGCATACAAACCCACCAAAATACTGGTGACTAACAACGCGCTGATATTAAAACTGCGACTCATAACAAAATAGACATCACTCAAGTCAATCGCATCAAACAGAATATCCAAAGTCGACAGCACAACAGCTTCGGCTTTGCTATTCATGATTCTTAGGGCAATAAATTATTGCGCCAACCACGACTGACACTGCGTCTTGGAATCCTCGCTCACACTATTCTCAAGCGCATCTTCCAAGTCAACTTGCGCTATTGTCACTCGCGCAATATCAAGACCCAGCTGGCCTGTGGTCGATAGCAAGAAGGGCGTGTCTATTTCTGCCAGTTTTGCGCCTGCTTTTTCAAAACAGATAAGGGGGATAGACAAAGTCTGCCAGTCGTCGGTAGTGCCGGCTTCCAAGCGCTTGGCTATCTCAATAGCGCCGGAACAAGGCCACCGACAATCCATTCGCAACGACACATCAGCTGTAGGCGGCTGATTGAGTCGATAGGTCATCTCCACAACAGCACCAACATCACGCAAGGTCGTTAAGTCTACCGGCAGTTGCGACTGCCAATAGAACTGGCTTGCATCACCGGATGTTCCCGACCAAATAAGCCGCCGCGCATCTTCCTGCACGTCATTATCGATCGCACTCAAAGTCACTTCGCCTTTTTGCGACGACATTTTGTTACTGCTAACCGGCTGACGCCAGTCGGCTGAATCACCCAAATATAGCTCCCAAGGGGCTCGCGTCGCACCGGTGAAAATTGGCTTTTCTAACTTTTCTACCTTGCTGATAGCTTCTTCATCCAGCATTAGCATGGGACCCGCTACATCGCCGTAACTCAATCCGTAACCCATCGGGAATACGGTTGAACTCACTGGCGCACCGGATTCAAGCAGATTTAAATCCTGGCCTGGCCAAGCAAAAGGCAAGCGCCCATGCATGTCATAACCGACAAGTTCATCGTCACTTTTAAAGAGGACATCGGAAACGGCAGCACCTTCAGACCCGGGCAACCAAGCAACGACAAAAGCATCTGACGCGTTAATTTCAGCATTTACCCACATAGGACGACCTGTCAGAAAAACTGCAACGGTCGGTATGTTCTCTGCCTGTAACGTCTTTAAAAGCGCCAAGTCACGCTTATCTCCTCGCTGCCACTCGAGCGTTGGTATATCACCCTGGCCCTCTGCATAGGGCGTCTCACCAAATACAACAATGGCAACATCAGCCGTCTGCATCGTCTCTTCAGATAGTGTATCTAATACGGTGCCACCAGCTTGCTCAACCCGCGTACGAACACCATCAAGAATTGATGTCGCGCCCGGAAAATCAGCATTTTGGTTGCCTGTTCCCTGCCAGGTAATAGTCCAACCACCCGATTGCTGGCCGATGTTGTCGGCGCCATCGCCCACGACAAGCACTGACTGCTTACCGCTCAGCGGCAGCAGCTGATCATCATTCTTGAGCATGACTAAAGATTTGCGAACCGCTTCAGCAGCAATAGCTCGATGCGCAGGTGAGCCAATGACAGACTCGAGCCCTTTGGCCCGCTCTGACGGCAAACCGCGTGTCATGATGCCCGACTTGAACTTGATGGTTAAGATACGACGAACAGCCTCATCAACTCGTTCGCCAGAAATTTCGCCCGAATTCACTTGCGCGATCGTATTCTCCAGTAACGCTTTCCAGTCTTCTGGTGCCATCAACATATCGACTCCAGCATTGATCGCCTGTGGGCAGCTATCGTTGGTGCAGCCCACAACTTGCCCGATACCGTTCCAATCGCTGATCACAAAACCGTCAAAACCCAGCTGATCGCGCAAGACGTCAGTTAGAAGTGTCTTGCTGCCATGAAGTTTGTCACCATTCCAGCTATTAAAAGATGCCATTACCGTCATCACGTTGGCATCGATCGCAGTCACATACCCTTGACCATGGGTGTCGATCAAGGAAACAAGATCAGTACGGGTATCCCCTTGATCGACACCGCGCCATGTTCCGCCATCGCCGATAAAGTGCTTGGCTGTAGCAACAATACCCTCTCCCTGCATACCCTTGACGACGTCGTCAGCGTAATCAGCAACAACGGCCGGATCTGCACTATAACTTTCATAGGCACGACCCCATCGCATGTCTTCTGCAACAGCCACAGTGGGCGCAAAAATCCAATCGATACCAGTTGCCTTAACCTCACGAGCCGTAGCGCCTGCGATAGCGCGCATCAAGTCAGCATCGCTCGCAGCACCTAATGCAATATTATGAGGAAACAGCGTCGCGCCAATAACGTTGTTGTGACCGTGAACCGCATCTGTACCCCACATAATGGGAATGCCCGCACTGCCCTCGGAAGTATCAAGAGAGGCTTCGTGATAAGCATCTGCCAGCGCTACCCATTCCGCCTGGGTGGCGTGCTTGTTGTCATTCGGCCAAGAACCGCCGCCATTCAGGATACTTCCCAAACCATATCGCCGAATGTCTTCAGGCGTGATGTATTTGATCTCCGCCTGAATCATTTGAGCGACTTTTTGTTCCAGCGACATGCCACTCATGACCTCAGTCACTTGGCTGTCGACAGCGTTGGCGTCACTCCCAGCGCCCGAAGACAGTTGACCGCCACAACCTAAAATAGAAGATATACCTACCGCAGCGAACAGCTCTAATATAAAGCGTTTTCCACAACTAGGTGATCGAACCCAAGGTAATTCAGCAGACGAAAAGATCGAAGCAATACTTAAAAAAGGGCTATGCGAATTGAATTTATTCATCAGTACTGATTACCCGAACCTGGTTGCAGAGAAATATGTAGACGTTAAAGTAAGCTAAGCACGCATTTAGGCACACAACCATGCGATGAGTCGGACAGAATCTGGGTCAAGCAGGATACTTGGCAGCGACAAATCTGTCGTAGTCAATACACTTGGCGTCACAGGCCAGCCGAAATTCCCATTCACCGCACTTGAATACCAACTCACCGCATGGCGACTCCCCTCAGGAGGACATCCGTGGGATGTTAGCCATGAAAAAAAATAAACAATAACGATATCAACGGGGTTACTCGATATTATGAAGAATCATCATTTTGCTAAACGCCATCTTGTTGCTGCAGTCTCTCTAGCGCTCAGCGCGGGAATGGTCGCGCCAGTTAGCGCTCAAAGCGGAGACGCTGCAGAGAACGGATCGGTTATAGAAGAAGTAGTTGTGACGGGTATTCGTTCCAGCTTAAAGCGCGCTATGGATACCAAGCGCGATTCTACAGGTGTCGTAGATGCGATCACTGCAGAAGATATCGGCGACTTTCCCGACACCAACCTTGCAGAAGCATTGCAGCGCGTGACCGGGGTCGCTATTGATCGTCAGCGTGGCGAAGGCTCTACTGTGACAGTCCGTGGCTTCGGCGCCGACTTTAACCTAGTCACCTTAAACGGCCGCCAAATGCCCACGCACAGCGGCCTGGGTCGCTCGTTTGATTTTGGCGACCTCGCGGCAGAGAGCGTGTCAGGTGTGGAGGTTTACAAAACTTCACGCGCCAACGTCCCTAGTGGCGGTATCGGTGCAACTATTAATATCTTAACTGCGCGCCCATTGGATACACCCGGAACCAAGGCGAGTTTTCAGGTAAGAGGCGTTATCGATGAGTCACGTATTGAAGACACAGGCGATGAAATCACGCCTGAACTTTCTGGGTTTGTATCTCAAACATTTCTAGATGATACCGTTGGTATTGCAATATCGGGTACTTTCCAAGAGCGTCAAAGTGGTCAGGCATCAGCGTTTAATACCAATTGGCTTGAGCGTGACGGCATAGGCATCGTAGATAATGGTCAGCAAACTAACCTGCCCAGCGAAGGTGATATTGTCGCATTGCCGCAGCAAGTTGTTTATCAACTAGATGAGTGGGACCGCACGCGCATTAACGGAGCAATTACCCTCCAATGGCGACCAGTTGAATCACTGACAGCGACACTAGACTATAACTACGCCGAGCTTGAGCTCGACCACCGTTTTAACAACATGTCAGTGTGGTTTAGTCCCAACGGTCAGTCCGGTACTTATACTGACGGCCCTATTGTCTCGCCTATCATCTACACTGAAACAAATAACCAGCCTGACCGCCCAATGGGTGCTGGCGTCGATGCATCGAAGAACACACGCAAGTCGCTCGGTTTTAACTTGCAATGGGATGTTACCGACCGCCTAAGTCTTGAGCTCGATCACCACGACTCAACGGCAGAACGCAACCCCAACAGTCCCTTTGGTAGCAGTGGTAACGTGTCGATGTCAGCATTTGGTCGTGTATCAGCGACAGCGGACTTCTCGAATGAGATCCCAATAACTTCGGCTGTTTTGGCTGACCCGCTGTCACCCGATGACATGCAAATCACGGGTAGTAAGTTCGAAAATAGCTGGGCAGAAATGGATATCCAGCAGACTCAGTTTTCTGGTACGTTCCAGTTGAACGAGACTATAGGGTTCGACTTTGGTCTTGCATATACGGACATTGAAAACTTTGAATCAGGTTCAATTGTACAGCGAAACACTTGGGGACAAAGTCAGGCATCAGCCTACGGTACGGTATCCGACTTAGTTGTACCTGCATCTCTCGCAGGCGTTTACAGTGAACTCTCTGGTGGCGACCAAGTGACGAACAATTTCTTTTTGTTCGACATGGCCGAAGTCGCTAAGCGTGCTGAATTCCTCCAGGGATTGCCGTCATCGAACCCGCTGCACTTGGCAACTGCCGTTGCAGGTGGTGATTGCGGAACTGGCTTCTGTGCGGATAGCAATAAGGGCTTTGGTAATCAATTCCAGGAAGAAACCTACGCGGCTTACTTCCAGGTTCGCTATAGCGGAGAGCTGTTTGATCGCCCATTTAACCTCCGCGCAGGCTATCGTTACGAAGAGACTGACGTAACATCCAGTGCCGAATCGCAGGGTTACGACCGTATTGACTGGGCATCTACTAACGAATTTTCTGCGGTGCCATCATCGAGCAACCTCGCATCTTCATTAGGCGGCGACTACTCGGTTGGACTGCCTAATGTAGATTTCGATATTGAGATTACTGATAATGTGATCTTCCGCGCGTCTTATAGTCAAACGATCGCTCGCGCCAGCTACGCGGACCTCCGCGGCAACCTGAGCATCGGTTCTGTATTACGTGTTGTAGACGGCGTACATATTGCAGATGGCACCGTTGGCAATCCCGGACTGATCCCGCATGAGTCTGACAATTTTGACCTATCGTTAGAATGGTATTACGGCGATGCGAGTTATGTTTCGGTCGGTTATTTTGATAAGTCAGTTGAGAACTTTGTCACCTCAGCAGAGCAAGATGATGTTGTACTTTTCCCCGATCTAGCGCACCCAGCATTAGGTCCGTTGTATCAAGATGCCGTTGACGCGCTCGGTGTTACAGCCTCAAACGCCGATCTGCGTGGATATATCTTTGAAAACTTCGCAGGCGAGACTGGTGTCGATGTTGCTAGCCAGACGATCACTGGTGTACCTGGCCGTGATGATCCAGCATATTTCGATGTCGACACACGTATAAACTCTGACCGAGTTGCTGATATTGATGGCTGGGAACTGGCTTGGCAGCACAACTTCTGGGATACCGGCTTGGGTTTCATTGCGAACCTTACACTGGCAGACGGTAGTGCAACGTTCAACAACTTCTCTGATGAGCCACAATTTGCACTCCCAGGTCTTAGCGATACGCGTAACTTCATCCTGTTCTACGAAGGTTATGGCTTGCAGGTTCGTGCGGCTTATAACTGGCGTGACAGCTACTTTACAGGTGGTGTAACTCAGCCCGGCTATAACGACGAATATGAGCAGTGGGACGGCAACATCACCTATGAAGTTATTGATGGCCTTTCCGTCTTCGTTGAAGGTATTAACCTGACCAACGAAACTTATCGTAGCTATGGACGTGACGAACTTCAGGTGTACGGTGTGGGCCAAGGCGGCGTGCGCTACAACGTTGGTTTCCGCTATATCTACTAATTAACCTCGTGTTAATAAGCCCGAAAAAACCGCTCTATGAGCGGTTTTTTCGTTTGTGAAAACCCTTTAAAATTACAATCGTTACGTTCACATCAACTCGGAGCCAGCATGAGCAAAGAGCATCCGATTAACAACATCGTTATCGTCGGCGGAGGAACCGCAGGCTGGCTAACCGCTGCATTATTGGGTGCGGAATTTGCCGAGAATGACCAAGGTATTCGAATTACTTTAATCGAATCTCCAGGTACGCCGCCTATTGGTGTGGGCGAGGGTACTTGGCCATCGATGCGTTCCACACTCAAAAAAATCGGCCTTTCTGAAACGCTTTTTTTCACAGAGTGCGAAGCGACACCCAAACAGGGAACCTGGTTTAAGGGTTGGCTCCACGGCGCCGATGAGACCTACTACCATCCGTTCACACTGCCCACCGGATTCAGTGAAATTAATCTCGCTGAATACTGGCTCAACGGCGAAGCTGGAAACGTATCTTTCGCAGAGGCCGTCACACCACAGTTTGCGGTATGTGAACAAGGGCTAGCGCCAAAGCAAATCTCCGTCCCAGAATATGCTTTTACATTAAATTATGGTTATCACCTCGATGCTGGCCGTTTTGCCAGTCTGCTGCAAAAACATGCGGTGGAAACCTTAGGTATCAGCCATATTCTCGACGATGTGATAGCGATCGAGAATGATTCTGATGGAGATATCGCCGCAGTCCAAACACAGCATCACGGCGCGATAACGGGCCAACTGTTTGTAGACTGCTCCGGTTTTAGGTCGCTGTTGTTAGGTGAACATTTCGACATCCCCATGCGCCCGCAAAAACAGGTCCTATTTAACGATCGCGCCTTAGCTGTGCAAGTCCCCTACTCGAAGCCAGAGGACGCCATTGCGTCAGCAACTCGCTCCACTGCACAAGCACATGGCTGGATCTGGGATATTGGTCTCCAGCATCGCCGCGGTGTCGGCTATGTCCACGCCAGTGACTATTGTTCTGAAGACGAAGCGAGGACGGTACTTGATAAGTACCTCCGGGCAACTGGCTGCCAAAACGGTGTGGACGACTTGACTGTACGCACCCTAACGTTTGAGCCGGGTTATAGAGAAAAATTCTGGCATCGAAATTGTGTAGCCATTGGTTTATCGGCTGGTTTTATCGAGCCGCTAGAAGCGTCCGCTTTAGTTTTGGTGGAACTGAGCGCGCGTGCACTTGCAGAACAAATGCCCGTAAACCGCTCTGCTATGGACATCATCGCACGTCGTTTTAATAGCGAATTCAGTGCGCGCTGGGAGCAAATAATCGATTTTCTAAAACTACATTATGTGCTTTCAAAGCGCAGCGACACCGCTTATTGGACCGATAATCGCGATGAAGCTACTTGGCCAGATAGTTTGCGAGAGCGTTTAGATTTATGGCGCTTTCAGTGTCCCTGGCACAGAGATGACCGGAACCGCGATGATATGTTTCCCGCTGCAAGCTATCAATATATCTTGTACGGCATGGACTTTAAAACCCAGACAACACTTGGTTTGAAACGAGACGCCCAAAAAACACAAGCTCGAGCCGACGCCTTATTTTCCGAGTGCCGACAGCTCAGTCAGCGCTATACTAAAGGTCTTCCTCCGAGCCGGCAGCTAATGCAGCAGGTTCGCAAACAGGGCTTTGCCAAGCTTTAATCTTGTAAAGGAAATACCATTATGAGCAACATCCAGAAGCTCAACAATATTGATCATGCCAACATCAAAATTAACACCGACTACAGTGCTGATCTGGGCGACTCTAAGATGTTTTGTCCGGCTTTTCCCAATGAGATGCGTGCATTGCAGAGCTGCTACCCACTTGTCTTCTATAAAGATCCGCAAACAGGCAGCTTCCATCCAATAGCGCTTTTTGGTTTCGAAGAAAATGAGAACTTGTATCTCGACGAGAATGGCTGGAATGGCGCCTATATTCCGATAATGGTGCAGCGCGGGCCGTTGATGATCGCAGCTGAGGGCGCTCAAGGTAGCGAGGAGCAACAGCGCGTGGTTGCCATTGATATGGCGCACCCAAAGGTCAGTCGTGAAAGCGGCCAAGCCTTGTTTCTTGAGCTCGGCGGAAACAGTGACTTCTTAGAACGCGCCGCGGCTATGCTCGAGGCAATTCACATAGGACATCAGCAAAGCATCTCCTTTGTAGAAGCCCTACTCGCGCTAGATCTAATCGCACCGATAGCGCTCAAAATTACCCTTAAAACTGGTGCGCAACACGAACTTTCTGGCTTCTATGGTCTAGATGACGAAAAGCTACAAACCTTATCTGGGGATATCCTCACAGGACTCCAGGCGCAAGGACATCTGCTACCGGCATTTATGATGCTTGCATCACAGTCTCAGCTACAGTCGCTTATCGCCAGAAAAAATGCCCGTCTAGCGGCCCAATAGACATTATGCTTTCTGCCCCTGCAAATATACCCATTTTAGCGATCGACCGCCCTGAACAGCTCACCCAGGCGCTGCTCCATAGCGAGACACCTTGGGTTGCGCGAGGACTCATAAGTCGCTGGCCCTTGGTGCAGGCCGCCCAACGCAGCGACCTAGATGCACTGCAGTACCTGAATGGATTTTATGCGCAAAAGCCAGTTACCGCTTTCCTAGGCGAGGCCGACATAAATGGTCGTTTTTTCTACAACGACGCAATGGATGGGTTTAATTTCATCCAACTCCAAACCAGCCTTAACCAAATTACCGACAAGCTTTTGGCACTTCGTTCGGAAGAAAAGCCTCCCTGCCTCTATGTGGGTTCGACGAGTATAGATACTTGGCTGCCTGGAATGCGACAGAGCAATGACTTAGATCAGCTCGCCCCGCTGTCACCACTAGTGAGCTTGTGGTTGGGGAACCGAAGTCGCATTGCGGCGCATTTTGACTACCCTAGGAATCTCGCTTGCTGCGTACTCGGAAAGCGACGATTTACGGTGTTCCCGCCTGAGCAGGTAGCGAATCTTTATATCGGCCCCTGGGATCTGACCCCCGCTGGCCAGCCAATCAGTTTAGTCGATTTCCACAACCCTGACCTGAAACAGTTCCCACGCTTTAAAGATGCTTGGGCAGCGGCCCAGGTTGCAGATTTAAGCCCTGGGGATGTACTGTATATGCCGGGTATGTGGTGGCATCAGGTAGAGTCTACCGCCGCCATCAATGGCCTAGTCAACTATTGGTGGAGCGAATCACCTGCTATATATGGCAACCCGAATGACGCCTTTAACCACGCGTTACTCAGTATAAAATCCCTGCCCGAAGCGCAGAAAGCTGCTTGGCGCGCTTTCTTCGACCATTACATCTTTGCTGACGCCCAAAATGCAACTGCGCACATCCCTCTCGCACAACAGGGACGCCTGGGCGAAATAGACGACATAGGCGCCAGACGACTGCGAGCCGACCTACAAAATCGTTTGAAACGCTAACCACTTAGGAATTGAGAATGAGCCCACAGGAAGTAAACAACGTTGTGATTGCCGGGGGTGGTACCGCTGGATGGATGGCTGCGGCCGCCCTCTCTCGCCTAGTTGGTAGGCCAATTAACATCACACTGGTTGAATCAGACGAAATTGGTATTGTCGGTGTGGGAGAGGCAACTATCCCCTCACTCCTCACGATCAATCGTTTACTGAAAATACCTGAACCTGAATTCATTCGTGTCACAAATGGCACATTTAAACTGGGTATACAGTTCGAGAATTGGTATCAAGAGGGCCATAGCTATATTCACTCGTTTGGAGATACCGGTAAAGGCTGCTGGGCCGGTGGATTCCATCACTTCTGGCTTCGGGGCCGAAAAGAAGGGATAGCTGATGAGTACGGCGCTTACTGTGCTGAGCTTAAAGCGACCGAACAGGGTCGATTCGGTTTAGTTCCGGGCCAAAATCTTAATTACGCTTACCATGTTGATGCGACTCAATATGGGCAGTATCTCCGTAAGATCGCTGAGGATGCGGGGACAACGCGTGTTGAAGGTAAAATCTCTAACGTGGAGCTTGATCCAGAAAATGGGCATATCAGCGCGCTTCAATTGGCATCAGGACAACGTATAGAAGGTGATTTATTTATTGATTGCACCGGATTCCGGGCGCTACTGATAGAGCAGGCGCTGAAGACTGGCTTCGATGACTGGTCACACTGGCTCCCCTGCAACCGAGCACTCGCTGTACAAAGTGAATTACACGGTGACCCGCCTCCGTATACTCGTGCGATTGCTCACGATGCAGGATGGCGCTGGAGGATACCTCTGCAACACAGAGCGGGTAACGGTTTGGTATTTAGTAGTGATTTCTTAGACACGGAGAAGGCCCGTGACCGACTGCTCAATGCTATTTCTGAACCCACTTTGACCGAGCCTCGTGAAATTCATTTCACAACAGGTCAACGGCGCAAATACTGGCATAAAAACTGCGTTGCCCTGGGACTTTCAAGTGGCTTTATCGAGCCACTCGAATCAACTAGCATACACATGATTCAGAACGGCATTATGTGGCTGCTGTTAATGTTCCCCGATCATCGTATCGAGCAAAGTGTTGTCGATGAATACAACACCAAAATGCGTACCGAAGCTGATCACATCAGGGACTTTATTGTCCTCCACTACACGGCAAATCAACGCGTTGGTGACCCTTTCTGGGACGCATTAAGACACATGCCCTTACCCGACTCCTTACAACATCGTATGGATCTGTTTCGTCAAACCGCTCGAGTCTTCAAGCCCCAAGAGGACGTGTTTGCAGAAAACTCATGGGTACAAGTCATGATGGGGCAAGGCATAGTCCCCAAGCAGTATCACAATATTGCAGATTCGCTCTCGTTGCCTCAGCTTAAAGACTTCTTAGAGCAAGCTAAGAACCATACCAATACGGTAGTCGCCCAACTGCCGCCTCATGGGGATTTTGTGCGGCGATACCGAGCGCGTTAAATCAGAAAGACCTATTTTTTGAATTCTTCAGCGCTGACGAAAGCTTCGTCTTAATAATTAAGCAGTAATCAATTGTAAAATCTCAGATAAAAAAAAGCCGGGCATTGCCCGGCTTTTTCTTTGTATGGAAATCACTCCCTAACGTATTGAGTGTTCCACCAGACCGGAGCGTCAGCAGTGCCTGCATCAATAGTTAACCACAAATCGCCGTTATCCTGTGGGTAGGCATTGTAAATCAAAGACGCTGGTGCATCACCCGGGAAGGCAAGCTCAGCGCCATTAACAGCTTTCGACAAGCCCATGTAAGCGCCCTGACCATTTAGCGTCAAAGTGCCCGCGTCTTCATCGTACTCCCAGGTGGCCGGTGTGGCACCATCATGAGGAGCAACCGGCGCGTCACACGAATCCGCACCACCCTGCCAGGCCTCAATCCACGTCTCATCTTGCAGGTCCGTGGTGAAAGTACCGTCTGGAGCCAAGGTGAAGGTGTCATCGAACAGGCAAGTACGCACCGCAATCACACCCGCATCAGCGTTCCACCAATCAATAGCGAACTCAGTCGGACCTACGCCCAGCGAACCCGGTACTGGCGCAAGCTTCCATGTACCAATTACGGGATCTGGTGCTGGTGGCTCTCCGATCTTAATTATCTTAGATCTCCACCAGACCGGGGCATCATCAGGACCAGAATTGACATCCAAGAAAGCAGATCCATCTTCTTGCAGAGTCGCTTGGTAAATCACACTCGCTGGGGCATCTCCCGAAGCTGCCAACTCTGAGCCGTTCACCGCTTTTGCTACACCAACATAAGCACCTTGCCCATTGAGCGTTAGCGTACCCGCCTCGGCGTCATACACATAGCTTGCGGGAACAGAATTGTCGTGGGGTGCAACTGGCGCTGCGCACGAATCTGACCCACCCTGCCATGCTTCTATCCAAGTGTCATTCTGCTGGTCAACAGAGAACGTGCCATCTAGGCCAAAGGTGTATTCATCGTCGTAGAAACATTCGCGCACTACAACCACACCATCGTCGCCATCCCACCAACTAATGTCTCCTTGAGTCGGGCCGACACCAATTGCTCCGGCTTCAGATGGAACAACCCACACACCTGCAAATCCAGGAGCTGGCGGTGCTGCACCTTCGACTTCATAGCGAACGTTAGCCACTTCTAAGGACAAACCTCCCTGACTACCCCATGCAGGGAACAATACTAAACCTGCATTCACACGAGTTACGTCGAGACCCTCTCCCGGTGGAGTTGCTAGTATTTGTAAATCTGAAACGAGAACTTCAAAGCTACCCCAAGTTCCTGCCGTGTAGTCAGTTAGATCCAGCGCCTGATCACCTGTACCACAGGGATAAAAGCAATCGACTTTCCAGTAAACGCCAGCCGCTTTGGTTGCTTCATCTACGCGTAGGTCAAACTTCAGCTTACCTTCAGCAGCGAAGTCACTCAGATCAACACCAGCAGCAGAGCCAAAGAAAACCAAGCCACTGGCGCCACTTGTGCCAAAGTTGACATTTAAGCCTGCACCGATTTCAGCGTCGCCCGAATCGGTAACGGTCCATGTAACATGGTTAGCGGTTGCGCCGTCACCACAATAGTCACCATTGACTGTCGTGTCGTAAGCACACACGCCTCGATCCCATAGCGCACCAACTTCACCGTCACTAAAGACAGGGACTAGGGCGCCATCAACATCACCACCCGGTGGTCGAATACCACAGCCGTTTCGCGATGGATGGCCACAGGCAAGCTCAACATTATCGATCCAAACATGCGCTGCTTCAGTAAAACTGGGTTCAAACACGAAGAAACTTACAATGTTGCTAGTATCTAAGGGCTGGTCACCAGAGTTGAATAATAGGTCATTGACCATAACACTCACTGAGAACCATTCGTCATGAGGCAGGTCAGCGTAATTAAACGACTTAAAGCCTAGAGCCGGGAAGCCGCTATCCATTTTAATAGCGAAAGAGCCTGTCTCCACATTGGTAGCGCTGCTATCGATGTACATGTCGAACTTGATTTCACCCGCATGCAGCTCGTACCAGTTTGGATTGTTACCAAAACCGAACAGCGACGTTCCTTTACCGTCTACCGCGTTAATAGAGATATTGCCGCCACCGGAAGTGGTTACGTCAATCACGGTGCCGCGACCGTCAATGTCTGTCTCCATGAATGTCAGAGAACCGTTGTTGTCATAAAACGAGTTTACCGCCAGCTCGCGAATGATGTCTTCGCCGCCAATCAACCATGAAAGCGCATCAGCACCATCTGTATACAACGCGAAGCTCGCCTCAAAAGGCTCTTGAGCGTCGGGACGCTCTAGCGTGCGATCGACGTTTGAATTACAGCCATCGCCATCAGATTCGTTGTAGCTGCAGCTGTATACGCGAACATAGTCCACGACCATATCACTGGGGATATCACCTGATTCAACTGCACCCGGAAGATTACCGCCAACAGCCAGGTTTAATAGGAGGTGAAACTCGCTATCAAACGGCGCCGATGGACCACCAGAGGTGTAGCCTTCAGTCGCGTCCTTCCAGTAATAGCTGTAATAGTGATCAGCGCCCACTGTTTTAAGGTGCTCGCCATCAACAAACCAGCGAATCTCATCACCTTCCCATTCGATAGCGTAAGTGTGGAACTCATCTGCAGAGTCAACCACTTCAACATCTGTGCCAGCTATTTGATTCAGCGGCCAAGGGAAACCGTGGTGGAGCGTCAAAAATGCCCGTTCGTTTTCAGTTTGCGAGTTCACGACTTCCATAATGTCGATTTCGCCACTGGCGGCCCATGTACCATAAGGAGAATTGGTACCCAGCATCCACGCCGCAGACCATAAACCTTGACCTGCCGCGGCTTTAATACGTGTTTCTACCCGGCCATATTTGAAATCAAACTTTTCAGCGGTGCGCAGACGTGCTGACGTGTAGGGGAACCCTGCTACAACCTCTTCTGATTTTGCGGTAATTGTGAGCAAGCCATCAGCGACCGTCGCGTTTTCTGCGAGATACCATTGCTGCTCGTTGTTACCCCAACGATCTAGCCCAAATTCAGAGCCATCGCCGACTTGAGCCTCCCAGTTCGCGCCGTCTAAGGCGCTACCATCAAACTCATCGCTCCAAACAAGCTCCCATTCATCTTCGGCAGCTGGATAGAACGGTTCGGTCACAGGCGATTTAGCAGTGTCGCCACCACCGCCGCAACCAGCAAGCAAAGCAACGAGCGCTAGAGCCCCGTATCGTGCACGTGTTCTTCGATAAAACATGTGAAACCTCATCGTTTTTTAATATTAGGTATTGAGACTTACTTGTTATCCCACAACAGATTTGTAGTCGACAGACAAAAGCGATACGAGGGATTTTTGGCAAGACAAGCGGGACGGCTGAAGCACTGGCATCAGATGATCAGCAAAAACCCATTTCCGGACAGAACCTAGACTAAAAATCGTTGTACAGCGCTGCGATAATTGCGGCTTACCTTGATCGACACTTCGTCATCCAAATGCAGCAGAAACTCGCCCTTCGGCAGGGCATCTACAGATTGGGTTTTGCTGAGATTTACAATGGTGGAACGATGTACTCGAGCAAAAATTGCCGGTAACCGTTGTTCAAGCTCTTTCATGGTAGACCTTAGTATATAGGTTTGTCCTGCCGCATGGACGCACATGTAATCACCTGCAGCATCTATCCACCCGATATCATCAAAATTGACCAGATAAGTCTGCTGGCCATCTTTAATAGGTAATCTGCCGCTAGTAACTGCCGACGCAGTGACGTCCGACGATTCAATTCGGAGCTTTTGGTCGTATTGTCGAGAGCGATCCATCTCTTGAAACGCCGAAATCAAATTGGCTTTATCAGCGCCCTGTTTTTTTAATAAAAGGCGATTTCGAGCCTTTTCTAGCGCAGTCTCAAGACGACTTAAAGAGAATGGCTTGAGTACGTAATCTACAGCGTGCAGATCAAATGCCTGCAAGGCAAACTCATCGTACGCAGTTGCAAAAATAACTAACGGCAAGACATCAGCCTGAATCTCCTTAACCACAGAGATGCCGTCGATTACGGGCATTTGTATATCTAAGAACAGCAAATCAGCTTTGCCCTTGCTCAACCAGCGAAGCACCTCACGACCATTGCGACACTGACCCACCAGCTCAGTGCCAGGAATAGCTTTCAACATCGAAGCAAGCAATTCAAGCGCCAGTGGCTCATCGTCTGCGATTAGTATTTTTATTTTATCCATAGTTTAGATACTAACGGTTTATAGGCAAAGATAAAGTGACGCAAATTCCGCCAAGCGCCGATGGCTGCGCGCTTAACGAATGCTGTTCGTGATATAGTGCTCTGAGGCGATCACGTGTATTGCCTAGTCCAATTCCTGCCTTTTCAAGAATTCTATCAGCATTCACGTCCTGTTTTTCATCCCCACTGTCATCAACGGTGATCAATAACCGATCTTTAGAAATTCTAGCCGCCACACGAATCATGCCACCTAAATCACTTTGGGCAATACTGTATTTAATCGCATTTTCAACCACGGGCTGCGTAAGTAGGCTTGGCACAAGGCAAGTAGAGGCATCAGCATCAATCGCAAATTGTACTTTGAGGCGATCGCTAAAGCGGACCTGCTCTATACCCAAGTATAAACGTAGCGCTTCAATTTCACTTGCTAAAGAAATCTGCTGAATGGGGTCTGTATCTAATGAAAATCTTAAAAAATCACTTAGTTTGATCAGCATATCTTGCGCACCTTCGGATCTTTCTGTAGCGACAAGTGCGGTAATTGAATTCAGTGTATTGAACAAAAAATGCGGGTTGAGTTGATAACGCAGCAACTTCAACTGCGCCTCTTTAGCTGCCGATTCAACCTGCGTCATCCGCAACGCTTCTTGACGTTGCAACGACTCACTCTCCATCAAAGACTGATGCTCAGCACCTAATAGCTGGTAATACTTTATGCCGTGATACAACGCAGTCCAAGTAATAAATATAAAAATAGAAGGAAAAAGCCAGCCGCCAAAATCGGGCCACAAATCTCGCTCACCGGTCATCATCATAAATGTTAAAAGACGCAGTGCTGACCAAATTGCAGACAGAAAAATAGCACTAAACATCACTAGCGTTAGGCGAGGTAGCAAAGGGTATGACCACGCCCATCGACAGACATATCGCAACGGCAACGAAAGGAAGACACCAAGAATTGATTGCAAGGCATTAGCCGCGAGATAGGAGGACTCAAACTGGTCGTAAGGCAGACTCAGCGAGAGATAGGTTACCAGCGATAAGCCCATCCAACCGGATATTTGGAATATCCAAAAAAGCACGCCTGAATTACTGACCAGGTTAAAATAGCGTGAACTTACTGAATCAGATCGCATAGTAGCTCCACTGATCGAGACGTCGCTAACCAACGCTCGGCAAACTTAATTGAAGCGAGTCGCCGTGTTCTCGCGGCGCCAAAACGGCCCCGTATAAGTCGCTCGAGGCCATTTTTCTGACTCAATCAACAATCAATAATCCATAGTGACGAATCTTTATAAGAACTTTACATCGCCCTCACACTACCACAATACCAAAATCAGGGTGCTGGCGGAAAATCCATCAGTAGCGCACCAATAACCTCGGCCGTTGCACGTCGCTTGTCACTGGCTGTACTGTCATTTTTTAAACGACCTTCGGCCACGCCGCGCCAAACAATATTGCGGCTTTGCACATCAATGACGTCAAGGATTCCCGTGCCATCTTTGTAAACGCGAACTGAAGACCCGGTGCTATAACCGATACTCGCACCGCGTCCATAAGTGCCTGCGCCCACCCCACCGTACATACCGCCTTGATCCCCTGGATTAGTGACGCGCATGTGCTCTTCTTTAGACACCGTGTAATTAACCCAAAAATCGGCTTGCTTAGAAGTGCTCTCAACGATGCCTTTGAGGCGTAATTCACGACTGACGGCCTCGCGGACACGACTGTCAGAACTATTGTATTGGCGGTAATCAGCCACACGCGAATGAACCATATCGTCGTACCAGCGATAGGTCTTAAAACCCGAGAAATCGAAATTATCGTCGTAATCGTACTCGTAGGTCGGTTTGCTCGCACAGCTAGCCAGTAACGCGAGCGATAGCAAGCCGATAAACCGTGCCACAAAAATTGTTCGTCGAGATTCAAACTTCATAATCAATCGTCCTCGGAATAAGACCCAGAATTTACCAGTCAGCTGTATTTGTATCCAGTGTAAGTTTGAGTGCACAGTTTTTAACTGCGGACTCTAATATCCATTGCCGCCGACTTTCTGATAACCCCCGCACACTAGCTTTGGGTATTTGCCTACGTTTTGCGCCAGCAGCTTATCGATACATCTACCGTCAATGTAAGCTGCAAGAGCGCCAGCGCGGCACTTCTACCCTGTGCATTAGCGCGGTACATGTGTGGCGTCATGGTTAATAGATCGGCAATCGCCGATTTGCTGTTTAGTGATATTTGATCGGTGACCGAAAGCGTGGCGTATCGGCTAAAGCCGCTAAGCGACGGCTTTTCGTCTCCATCAGCATGCTTATTCGCGGCGTAAATAATGTCACGCAGCTCAATAAGATGATTCGGCCCCGCCTCGACTAAGATCAATACTCCGCTTTCTTTGAGGATGCGCGAAAACTCGTCGAGCACCGGAAATCCGAACATGCAGAGGACGGCATCTATGCTGCTAGAGACAATCGGTAAACGCGCGTTACTCGCCACCACCCATGTCGCGTCTAATTCTGATTTAGCCGCCGCTTGAATAGCCCATTTAGAAATATCAACGCCGACCAAGTCAATTGAATCAGCGCCACCTTCAGTCACCATTGAATGCAGAGCCCGCAAGTAGTAACCCTCACCGCATCCAGCATCTAAACAGCTCGCCATAGATACCTTTGGCAACGCAGCTAAAACGGCACCGGCCACAGCATCTGCAATCGACTGATAGTGACCAGCACTGAGAAATCGCTGTCGGGCTGCGACCATCTCGCGGCTATCGCCCGGATCTCGACTGCGCTTGTTCTGCACCGGCAATAAATTAGCGTAGCCCTGCCGAGCAATATCGAAACTATGGCCGTCGGCACAACAAAGGCTGTTGCCTAACTGAGTCAGCGGCTTGGCATCTAAAGGGCATGTGAGATAACGAAGGCCAGCGGCAAACTTAACCCTTGAGGAAACGGGTATGTCTTGGCTTTGCGGAGACGACATAGCTAGAGTCAGAAATTTTATTAGATAGCTGCAACGGTACGCTAAATTACGGCAACAACCTAGCGCACTAAAGGTCAGCAGCTAAGGTAATGGTAGGCAATTAGCTTAGCCGACTTCTATCGAGCAGCAAATGGTTTGAATCGGTGGCAGTCTCGCACTGGTTAAGGCTGATCACCCACTAAATCACGCAGCGTTGTTTTTAAAATCTTGCCTATATGGCTGCGGGGTAATTCATCTATTTGTCTGAGCGCAGAGATCCGTTGCGTCTTGCCCAACTCGGCGTTTGCCTGCGCAAGTAGCACCTCTAGCTCGAGCGGCGCATCATCTACAAGCACAACAAATCCTAACGGCGTTTCACCCCATTGCTTTGAAGTTATCCCGATAACCGCTGCATCGAGCACCCCCGGCTGACGCAGTAGAATCTCTTCGAGGTCACGTGGATAGACATTAAAACCACCAGAAATAATCATGTCTTTGCTGCGGCCCATTAACGTGATAAAGCCCTCGTCATCAATGAAGCCAATATCACCCATCCGCTGCCAACGCTCGCCATGCTCATCATACCAACTGGCTTCTTCAGTTTTTTGAGGTTGATTTTGATAGCCAGACATCATGGTGCGCGACCTACCGACCAGCTCACCCATTTGACCTGTCGGGAGGCGCTTCAAATGCTCATCGACCGTAATGACCTCACTACCCTGCCAGGCAACACCGACAGTGTGCAATTTATCCGGATGAAGATGTGCAAGTAATAAACAGACAACACCACCCTCTGTCATCGAATAAATCTCCACTAATGCCCCCGGCATTCGCTTGAGCACTTCTGCTTTTAGCTCGGCGGAAAATGGGGCGCTAGTGCAATTTTTATATTGCATGCTACTCAAGTCATAATTGTCGAAGTCTTCAAAGTCCATCAATCGCTGGTATTGAACGGGCACCAGCATGGTATGCGTAACACGCAGGGTCTCGGCCAGCGTCAGCCATCGCTGACAGTCAAACTTGCGCATAAGCACTGCCGTACCGCCATAGGCCATCGTAATAAGGAATACGCCCAACGTTGTATTGGAATAAAGCGGTGTAGACAGCAGCGATGTTTGGTTAGGCATACTAAAGCCGGCTGATTCACCGGCGCACATTTGATACCAGCGCATTTGATGACTGTGAACAATACCTTTGGGGGTGCCCGTAGTGCCGCTGGAATAAATAATGTTAAACGGATCTTTGGGCGTCAGTGTGTGCGGGCTTGGAAACATACCCTCCGCCGCCATCCAGTCGCTGATCAGCGGTGCATTATCTACAGCCTGATCCAACATGATGTGCGTCAGTGACGGCAGCGCTATTTTACTTTCATTCAATTCTGTACGTTTCGCGCTATCGATGAACAAATGGCTAGCACCGCTATCGAGCATCATCGCGGACAATTGTGCTGGGGTTGCCGACGTCGTTAGCGGGGCCGCACAGCCACCGGCGGCAATAGCCGCCAAATAAACTAATGCATACTGAACAGTCGTGGCGCCCAAAATCGAAACTGCTTGCCCAGGCTGCAGACCCTCGGCCTGTAACTGCGCAGCAATACGATTCACCAGCCCTGCGGTTGCCAACCAGGTGAGCTGCTGATCGTCATCACGTAATGCCACTCGGTCAGGCTGATTTACCGCATGTGCGTTGATTAGCTCAGCGAAACTACCGAAGTCTTGGGCGAGATAGGTGATCGGATTTAATTGTGTAGCCATAGTATTTCTCCCGTTACCTCGGACCTGATCAGCTCTGTTTATATGACACAGACCGAACGCGCAAACCTGACAGTATTAATACAGCTTGATGCACTGAGATAGCACCGTAAAAAACCCAAAATTACTGTGCGATATAGTTGCTCCGCGCGCACCAAGTGCATTGATCAATAAGCGCAACCAATTTTTAGCAGACATTAACAGCGTTTGCCCACTAAACATTAATCATACGGGCACACGACTTATCGGCATTTCATACAATAATTTATTTGAGTCGCTCTTGAGCTTGCGCGATAGCCAGCGCAATTTCTTCGTGGCGTGCCTCATCAGCGATTTCACGCCCTGCCCGTGGCGCGGCCTGTGCCGCCTTTTCCAAATACGTTATCGCCGACTGATAGCGCTTTTTAGATAACAAATAGTCACCGTAAAAATAGTTGCTATCGATACCCTCAGGATTCAACTGCAGCGCTTTCTTCAACAATGTTTCAGCCTTCTTGTCATTACCAAAACCGATCGGCCAACCGGGCACCTTGTAGTAGAGCGCGCCAAGCGAAGTATAGGCGCTGCCATTGAGCACTGTTTTGTCGATGGCCATCGCTTTTTCAAGGTCTGACTTGCCTGTTTTTGCATATTTCAGCGCACTTAAGCTCCCATCAATAATACCCGCATAAGACGAATTAATGATGCCCTTCCAAACCCAGAGTTCGGCTGCATCGGGATAGGCTGTTACCGCCGCATCAGCATGGCTGATCAACGACTCAAATCCGGCTATTTGCTCGGTTCCTGCCAGCTGATACTGACTAACAGCCCAGCGATGCTGCATGTCACTCAGCCACTGATCGGCATTATCTGCTGCGTGAGCGAGTTGACTCAGCGCCAGGACTGATATCAAACCACACACATAAATTTGCCGTAATCTCATAAGACATTTTCCTTTTGAACACATTATTTTACGATCGCTCATTGTTTCTTAAAAATCGAATTAATAACGACAGCGAGCACGCCATGGAGCCGAGTAAAAAACCCACCCGCGGCCTTACACCACTCGTTGCAGGGTACCGCTAACTGCAACAAAAACCCGCAACTCGGTAGCTTTATCTAGCAGCATATTACTGCGGTGTGATCTGATAGTCGCTCAGCTTAAATTGACGCAAACGACGACGCATATAAAATGTCGTCCATGGCCAATTCGTACTATTGCGTCCATTTTTATCGATAAAGTAGCTAGTACAACCGCCGCTGTTCCAGATACTCGTTTTCAGTGCCTGCTGCAACGCCTCATTGTACGCTTGAGATATCTCAGGCTTAACTGTCAGCGTTGCTAATTTTCGACTGCGCAACTGCGTCAGGGCCTTAATAATGTATTTGAGCTGCGCTTCGATAATGACAAAAGCCGACGAGAACGTATAAAGATTGGGTCCAAAAGTTAAAAATAGATTGGGGCAATCTTGCGCCATCGTACCTAAAAACACCTCGGGGCTACCCTGCCATTGGTCTGCCAAAGACACACCTTGAGAACCAATAATAACTTCAGCAATCGGTGGGTTGGCGACTTCGAACCCGGTGCCATAAATAATCACATCGACTTCACAACGAGAACCGTCCTCGGCAATCAATTCATTACCCTGAACTTCTGCGATGCCAGCCACAACCTCAACATTTGACTCGGCAAGCGCTGGATACCAAGTATTGGACTGCAAAATCCGCTTACAGCCTATGGCAAAATTGGGTACGAGCTTCTCTTTTAAGGATGAATTGCTAATAGCACGATTAATATTAGCGAGCGCCCTCGCCTCGAGTCGACTTCGAAACTTAGGTTTTGTTAAACTGCTATTGAGCTTTTCGAAGCCTAAATACAGCAGCTGCCTGAGTAAGCGCTGCAGTATCGGATAGCGCTCGAATCGCCGCTGCCATTTTTTGGAAATGAGCGCATCCATTTTAGGCAATACCCAGGGCGCCGTGCGCTGAAACAGCGTCAAATGATCGACCTCAGGCTGAATCATCGGCACAAACTGTATCGCCGATGCGCCACTCCCTATGACCGCAACACGCTTCCCCGTTAGGTTACAGCTATGATCCCACTGGGCCGAGTGAAAACTCACCCCCGTAAAACTTTCAATCCCTTTGATATGCGGCAGCGCAGGTTTGTGCATAGGGCCGCAAGCCATAATCACAAAGCATGCAGTGAATGCCCCCGCATTAGTTACTAAGTGCCAGTGTTGCGCATCTGCGTCCCAAGTTGCGCTCAGTAATTCATGATTCAGACGAATGGAAGATGTAAGGTCAAAGCGCCGTGCAACGTCAGCGGTGTAGTCTTTAATTTCGCTTTGCTCGGCGAATAGTTGGCGCCAGTGTGGATTGGGTGCAAATGAATATGAATACAGTGCCGAGGGCACATCGCAGGCGCAGCCCGGATAATTATTGTCTCGCCAAACACCCCCAATTTCTGCCGCTTTTTCTAATATCTGAAAATCGAAACCCGCCTGCTGTAACTTAATGGCTGCACCTAAGCCGGCAAAACCTGCACCCACAACGATCACGTTGTAATGTTCTGCGGTCGTTTTCATGCTTTGAGGAACCTCATCTGTCGCTATATTAACTGGCGCATCTGCCTACATCGTGCTTTATCACCGAACCTTAATAAACGATTATTGAACAGAATAAAAAGCCACTGAACCTTTAAAAAACGATGCTCAAATAATGGATTAGCCAATTTTGCAATGCAATATCTCTTTGATATTTGCTCGCAGGCAGGCCGTAAACACTATCCACTAGCCTAATAATTTGGCTGCGTAAAATTCAACCTAAGCTAATCCAAAGCAGTCATGGCTGCGCCTAGCGGTGCGTAACTGTGCGTAACTGTGCATGACTGGGACAAAAGCGCACCGTTAGAGGTCTAAGCGCGCCAAATAATCTTCCACCTCTAGTTGAATATCGTCCTCGCCAATTTGATCGAAGGGGCTTTCCAAATGCGACTGAATTTCGGCCAAGGCCGCGACAACCAAAGTGAAGAGCGCCGGTGGCAGATACGCCAACACCGAATCGTATCCATAGTTAAGATGCGCAAAGTAAGGACCAAAAATAAGTGGCAACAGCACAATAAAAAAATCACTGAAAATTCTGAGACTAATCGGTGTTCGATATTGATAAATCGCTTGCAGGACTTCAAAAGAAGCCATCATTTTACTGATGTACTGATTAACACGGGATAGCTCGCTTGAGGACAAGCCTTGATCACGAAAACGCCAGCCGACAAAACTCGACAGCTGAGAGAACTCACTATAGACAGCGGTTTGATTTTTTTTAAGCACCGCCTGAGAGGAGGTCAGCAGCACTTCGATTGATGTAAATAGCCCGCGCAGATGTACTTTTGACTGCTCTGCGAGTGCGGGGGCTGGCACCTTTAGCCAATCACGCGCGGCAAAATGCAGTGCCTGGCCATGTGCCTTAATACTGCCGTATTCAACCAATGCTGTTTCACGCCGCTGATAAGCCGCATTAATTGTAAAAACAATGGGGAACACGATTGCCGTAACAACCGCTGACATGGGGAGATCCATAAAAAACTGTAGTTGTCGACAGATATACGTTGAGCCAATAGCCAGACTCACTAAAAAGAGCATTCTGAGCGTCAGCATGAGATAGAGCGACTTTAAAAGCGCCAACATTTGCAACTCCCATTAATTTGAGGGTGAGTGGAGGTAGTGAATCAGCGGGCAAGATAGCAAAGAACACACCATATGCGGCATCCGCATACAAAATTTAATATGGTTGTAATTATGGTTGTAATAAAGCCAACGGTATTGATCCGTCAACCCCACGATCGCCTCCAAGTAGCTTGTTAGGCCACATTGCAGTCGACTTTATATCGCCTGGCGCTCTGCAAATCTTGAAATAACTTGCGTTTGACCCGCTAACCCGTGCAATCTCCGGCATCAAATAAAGGAGATAACCGCATGTTTCAGTTTCCACTGACGGGTTTAGTGACACTATTTTGCTTGATAGTCCTCTTCTGGATGACCGCCATGGTCGGCAAAGCAAGAGGAAAGCATGGCGTCAAGGTACCTGAGATGACAGGTCCCGAGCCATTTCAGTACGCAATGCGTGTCCACCTGAATACCATTGAAGGTCTAATTTTGTTTTTACCCGCGCTGTGGCTATTCGCGCTAACAGTTTCCGACCTCTATGCAGCTATTGCGGGCGTGTTCTATCCTATTGGCCGGATATTCTATGCACTGGGTTATTACAAAGAGCCGAGCAAGCGGGAAGTTGGTTTTGGTCTGGGTCTGCTGTCAACTTTGGCGTGTTTACTGGGCGCAGGCTACGGACTAATCGCTACATTAATGGGCTAATAGCGCCCAGGGCTGGATCGGAAAAACAGTTTACGTCATAGAGCAACTATGCCGTTTTATACGACTGCGAGCTGCGTTTATAGCGCAGCTATCCTAATTTACTAAGCCTTTGCCAAGCGCCGCGACGCAAACATAAAGAGCGCTGCAACCACCATCTCAAAGACGATCAAATTGGTGGCCAGCGCCGCGTCATGTACCAGCCAAGCAATCAAGCGGCCAGCCGCTGCAAAACCCAAAAGCATAATCGACGGGTAATACCATGTGCGCTTCGATGTCATCAGACCCAGTAGTACACAGGTACCCAACGTCAAGAAAAATGCAGCAAAATCGCCGACCTGAGTGCTTCGCCCAAGACCGTTGAGTAGCAACATACCTAAGGCCTCTGCGACATTATTCGGCTCGAAAAGCCAACGTAAACCGCTGATAACGAAAAAGACACCGAGCAGAGCAACAGTGATGCGTAACAATGTATTCATCATTTTATCCAAGATCATGGCCGGTTTTTAGCGCCTATTTAAGCGGCCTATTCTAAAGATTTTGAATAAGCCGGTTAACGCAGTTGGCGCAATTTAGTCTGCGCAAGCCCCATCTGAATTACTGCCTATTTAAAGTTTTACGTGTGCCCAACACACGCCCGCAGGGAGTAACAACAAAGCATTTTTTTGTGCGACCCTTCGGCTTCAAATGTTAGCGGTGACCTGCGATACAGGAAGGCGGTCCTGCGACGGCAAAAAGGCGGCACTACTCGATTTCAGGCGCATCCGCCTCACCTCGAGCGACGGCATCCCAAGCCTGCTTCAATATATAGGCACGCACAGCATCTGTTTCACGCTTATCTAATCTCCCCGCGACTGAGACCATACCGCTATTCGAGAGCGCGCCCTCCCGAACTACCGCATCCCATGACGCCTCAGAACCGACGATCGCCGACCAACGCAGGTCCGGCAAAACACCCGAGCTTATTGCAAAGGCGCCATGGCACCACTGACAATTGGCTGCGAACAGGGTTAATCCCAGAGCTTGCTGCGCTTGATCACCTAATAGCGGTGCTTTAGGTGACCGTACAATACCGCTCTCTAGTGGTTTTGGCAGCTCACCATCGCCACCGAGTTTAAAGGTGATCACTCGGCCCATCTCAGGTGCAACAGCGTCCTCAAAAACCACGCCATAAACCATAGCAATGGTGCTACCCCAGCCCGAAAGAATAGTGATGTACTGCTCGCCGTCTACTTCATAGGTCATTGGCGCCGCGCCTGGGCCACCGACCAAACCGTGTGACCAGACTCGCTCACCGGTTTCGGCATCGTAGGCGACTAGCTCACCCCCTTTATTGGCCTGAAAAATGAGTCCACTCGCCACAGACAACGTACCGCCATTAAATGGCACTGGAAACGGCACTGCCCAGCGGGCCTCGCCCTTTAGCGGATCCCAGGCGAGTAATGAACCGCCACCGATTCCGCGCATACCCTCGATTGCCCCCTCAGGGATTTCTAGCGGCCATCCCGCATCTTCGCGATAACCCACGTTCCAGTTACTTTCAACGGGATTTTCTGGGTCGGGTCGGCTGTAGATAAATGGCCATGTATTAGTGGGAATGTAGACAAGACCTGTGTCTGGGCTGTACGACATCGGATGCCAGTTGTGGGCACCAGTAGGACCGGGCAGTACCGCATAATCCTCGTCCAAGCTTCTCGCTGCAGGCACCTCAATCGGCCGGCCATTTTCATCCACACCTGTCGCCCAATTCATTTCAGCAAATGCATCGGCAGAAATTAGCTGGCCTGTCGCTGCATCTAGGATATAGAAAAACCCGTTTTTCGGTGCCTGCATCACCACACGCAAAGGCGCGCCATTCTCCCCCAAGGGTAAACTCGCTAGGATCATTGGCTGGGTCGCCGTGTAATCCCACATGTCGCGCGGTGTAGTTTGGTAATGCCAACGGTATTCGCCGGTATCTGCATCAACAGCCAAAATCGACGAGATAAAGAGATTGTCGCCATCGCTGTCCGGGTCCCTAATACTCGCATTCCAGGGAGAGCCATTGCCTACACCCAGTAATACTTGGTCGTTGACGCTGTCGTAAACGATAGCGTCCCAAACCGTACCGCCACCGCCATCGGTGGTCCAGGCACCCGTGTCTCCCCAAGTGTCATTGGCCAATTTAGCAAGAATCGCATCCGAGACGGCACCATCGGGTTTTTTCTCGGGGTTGGGCACGGTATAAAAGCGCCACACCAAGTCACCCGAGTTGGTGTCATAGGCAGTAACATAGCCTCGCACACCCAGCTCAGCGCCACCGTTACCAATAATCACCTTATCTTTAACCACTCGCGGCGCACCGGTAATGGTGTAAGGCTTGCTTTGATCTACCGTCACCTGGCTCCACACCAGCGCGCCCGTTTTGGCATCCAAAGCCTCGAGGCGTCCATCGAAAACACCGATAAAGACCTTCCCTTCATACACTGCCACACCGCGATTGACGACGTCACAGCATCCTTTAGCTGCTGCAGCACCCGGTACTTTTGGGTCATATACCCACAGCTCTTCACCGGTGCGCGCATCGAGCGCATAAACAACCGACCAGGACCCACTCACGTACATCACGCCATCAACAACAATGGGGGTTGCCTCAACACCGCGCGGCTTTTTCATATCATAGACCCAGCCAATGCCAAGCTCTGATAGGGTATCGCGGTTAATTTGCGACAGACTCGAATGACGGGCTTCATCGTAAGTGCCCCCATAGGTCTGCCATTGATCTGGCGTCTCCGCCGCTGCCAATAAGCTATCCGTTGTGACATTGGCCACTTTGGGCTCTGCCATTACTCGCTTGTCTGACGCTACGCTTATGGCGCTCTGCTCAGGTGCCGCCTGCTTATCGCCGCAGCCAATTAGCAAAGTAACCGCCAGAGAAACACCCAACAATTTAAAGATTGATTTCAAAATATTCTCCAAGCATTATTTTTTTGTCTGCCAACACATCAACGGCGACGTGATCTACAGTTGAGTCTCGCTAATCGTAACCGAACTCGGTGGTAAAACGGCCATTAAGGCACTAAATTATTTGCTCTCGTTTTCGCTGCCATCATCTAAAGCGGCCCAGCTAATCAACAACAAGGAGACCGCCGCTGGCGGCTTATAAGGCAATGAAGAAAATGAACCGTGCCCGACAGACCTTAGCGCTACTTTGTTTGATCACTATCGCCGCATGCACTGACACCCCGGTCCCCATCGGCAGCCAAGCAGATGCCTATGGACACACACCTGCGAGCGAGGCCACACAAATGGCCAACCGACAGGTAGCCAACGAGATTGCGCAAATCTCTCAGCGGGACGCTGAAGCCGCTTCTCGCGGCTTAATTGCGCGGGCAGAGAATCTGCAGATTGAAGGTCCAGGAGACACACTGGCCTGGGATCTCAGTGCTTATGACTTTATCCGTGGCGAGGCCCCCGATACGGTCAATCCGAGCCTTTGGCGGCAAGCGGGCTTAAATAATTTAGCGGGACTTTACGAAGTGACAGACGGCGTATACCAAATACGTGGTTTTGACCTCGCCAATATGACACTGATTGCTGGCGATAGCGGGTGGATTGTAGTCGACCCACTGACCAGCCAAGAAACCGCCCGTGCGGCGCTCGCTTTTGCGCACCGATATTTACCGGAACGCCCCGTTAAGGTCGTGCTATTTACACATAGCCATGTCGATCACTTTGGGGGCGTGTTAGGGATCACCACCACCGATGCTATCGCCAGCGGTGCTGTGCAAGTGGTGGCACCTGAAGGCTTTATGGCCGAGGCCACCAGTGAAAACGTGATCGTTGGCCAAACTATGGGGCGTCGCTCGGAGTTTATGTATGGTATGCACCTAGATCGCTCTGCCCGCGGTCATGTAGGCTCAGGACTAGGCAAAGCGCCGGCACAAGGCGCAACGGCAATCGCTAGCCCAACCTTGGTCATCACCAAAACACCCGAAGCCATTACTCTGGACGGGGTGCCCTTCATTTTCCAGCGCGTGTCAGGCAGTGAAGCACCGGCGGAGTTCACCTTTTATCTACCTGAACAAAACGCTTTCTGTGGCGCCGAACTGTTGTCTCGCAACCTCCATAACCTGTACACATTGCGCGGCGCAAAGGTGCGCGACGCGCTGCGTTGGAGTGGTTTTATTGACGAGGCTTTACAGCTTTTTCCCAATACGACCGTAATCTTTAATAGTCATCACTGGCCTGTATGGGGTCAAAAGGATGTCGGGGAGTTTTTAACTCAGCAACGAGACACCTATAAATACATTCACGATCAAACACTGCGTTTAGCGGGTCAGGGACTGACCCCGGACGAAATTGCCGACACTATTGCGCTACCAAAATCTTTACAAACTGCATTTCATAACCGCGATTACTACGGTACGGTAAAACACAATGCACGGGCGGTTTATCAATTTTACTTTGGCTGGTACAACGCCCGCCCCGCCACTTTGGATCCGCTACCGACAGCAGAGTCTAGCTCACGTTACATCGCACTCATGGGCGGCGCCGACAGTGTCCTTGCAGCGGCGCAGCAAGCGTTCGATGAAGGTGACTACCGCTGGGTAGCAGAACTGCTCAATCGCCTTGTTTTCGCCGATCCGAATAACGTTATGGCAAAGGCGCAGCTCGCGGCGACCTATGACCAGCTGGGCTACCAGGCAGAATCAGGGCCCTGGCGAGATGTCTACTTGAGTGGTGCTTATGAGCTTCGTCATGGCGTACAAGACACAGCCATACTGGTCGAGAATGTGGCAGGACTGATGCAAGAAGTACCGATCGAACGGATACTCGAACTTGTCGCAACGCTGATCAATGGGCCCGAGGCCGAAGGTGTTGAGCTCACGCTTAACTTTAACCTGACTGACCGGGGTCGCAATTACGTACTCACACTGAAAAACTCAGTACTAAATCATCGTCTTGCAGCGATCGATCCGTCGGCTAATACAACGATCAACCTGACGCATCAGCTATTACTGGATATTTTACTCAAACAAGTAAATGCGCGTCAATTACTGACAACCGATGCGCTCAATATTGAGGGTAGCGGGCTTGATCTCATCCGTTTCTTAGCGCTGCTACAAGTACCTAATGCAAGCTTCGCGATTGCAGCGCCTTAAAGCGCGTGAGCGGACGTCTGTCTTTGGGTATGTTGGAACCTCGGAATTGATATCAGTCATACAAATTGCAATTATGATGAAGCTCATCGCTTGTTGCCTATGCTATTTATCGGTCTTCTCACAGTCATCCCCTGAGACAAAATATTCCCTCTAGACTAGCTTATACGCTGACGGCGCGTCGCAAGGCGAGTAAACTTGGGCTCGGCTTGCACCAAACTATGCTTGCTGTACCCACTTAATCAATTAATCAAACCGTTTGGCCAGGTGATCTATGCCCATCGAAAAAAACACGGTAGTGACCTTTCATTACCAATTAACTGACCAGTCGGGTGAGGTTATTGAATCTAGCCGAGACAGTGACCCCAACGTCTATCTACATGGTCACGGCGGTATTTTACCCAGCCTCGCGAAAGCCATGGAAGGTCGAGATGTCGGCGAGGAATTGGTTGTTACGCTCCCACCTGAGCAGGCTTATGGCTTGATCAAGCCCGAGTCAATGCAACGAGTTTCAGCGAAGCATCTAACCGGCGCAAAAAAGTGGCGGCCGGGTATGATCGCTCAGGTCAATACCGATCAAGGTCGCAGACAAGTGCGTGTGGTTAAGGTCGGACATAAATTTGTCGATGTCGACACCAACCATCCATTGGCGGGCAAGACGGTCACGTTCGATATCGACATCATTAGTCTGCGGACCGCAGAACCGGAAGAGATCGCTCACGGGCACGCACATGGCGTCGGCGGCCACCAGCATTAAAATATAGCAGCTGGAACAATGGCCATAACAGCGATGTTCACAGCCCGTCATTACCGCATTGCCATAGCGTAGAGAACAGTTGGGGCTTGGGCTCAGTAGCCGTTAGGGCGCGCGAAATAGCGACTCCAAATTGTGACTAACAACGAGCCCGCAACCAAGCGGCGGCGTGATGACAGCGCCATATCAACCTCACCTCTGTTAACCACGCGTTATTGACGCATTACGCCCTTGGTTCTGGCATTACATTGTCAATTTTTTAGCCCCCTATTACTGCCAAGACTTGATCAGCTCGTCATAGGCAATCGTCTCTCCTTGGGGCTGTTCATTGGCCAATTTGGCCACAGGCGCACCGGGCGCATCTAACCAGATTTGCGGATCTTGTTCGTCGTTTATTTTGGGACCAATATCGCCTTGAATACCTGACCGCTGAATACGGGCCATCACTTTTTCTTGTTGCCTACATAGTGCATCGAGCGCCTGCTGTGGCGTTTTCTCACCGGACATCGCATCGCCAATATTCTGCCACCACAACTGGGCCATTTTTGGATAATCCGGAATGTTAGTTCCAGTAGGCGACCAGGCAATACGCGCAGGGGAGCGATAGAACTCAACAAGTCCACCCAATTTTCCCGCCCGATCGGTGAAGTGCTGACTATCGATGGTCGACTGGCGCGCAAACGTTAAACCCACATCAGACTTTTTCAAATCCACTGTTTTTGAGGTGACGAATTGCGCGTAAAGCCATGCTGCCTGAGCGCGATTTACAGGTGTCGACTTCATCAATGTCCATGCACCAACGTCCTGATAACCAACTTTAGTACCTTCGGTCCAATAGGCGCCATGGGGTGAAGGCGCCATCCGCCATTTGGGTGTTCCATCGGCGTTCATAACCGGCAGACCCGGTTTAACCATGTCGGCGGTGAAGGCGGTATACCAAAAAATTTGTTGCGCAATGTGGCCTTGAGCGGGCACCGGCCCCGCCTCACCAAACACCATGCCCGCAGCCTCTGGAGGCGTATATTTTTTGAGCCATTCAATGGCTTTGGTGACTGCATAAACGGCTGCCGCGTCGTTGGTGGCGCCCCCTCGAGCGACACAAGAGCCGACCGGCCGGGAGTTCTCATCCACGCGCACGCCCCACTCGTCTACCGGTAGACCGTTCGGCTCGCCCTTGTCACCCATGCCAGCCATAGACATCCATGCATCGGTGTAGCGCCAACCTAACGATGGGTCTTTTTTGCCGTAATCCATGCTGCCAAAGGCGCTGTCTGGGCCACCCAGATAGCGCATATCTCGACCGGTAAAAAATGCTGCAATATCTTCATAAGCTGCCCAATTTACCGGCACACCCAAGTCATAGCCGTAGCTGGCTTTAAAATCGTCCTTGGTCTTCTGGTCGTCAAACCAGTCGGCGCGAAACCAGTAGAGATTAGCGAATTGCTGGTCGGGCAACTGGTACAGTTTGCCGTCGGGCGCAGTGGTAAAACTTGTGCCGATAAAATCGCCGAGATCCAAACCTGGGTTCGTGACAGCAGCGCCGTCACCGGACATGAAATCGGTCAAGTTGCGCGCTTGTTGATAGCGCCAGTGGGTACCGATGAGGTCCGAGTCATTGACATAGGCGTCATAGATATTTTCGCCCGACTGCATTTGCAGTTGCAGTTTTTCAACCACGTCGCCCTCACCGATAAGATCGTGAGTGACAGTGATGCCGGTGATCTTTGTAAAAGCATCTGCCAATACTTTGGCTTCGTATTCATGCGTCGTCAGGGTTTCTGAGGCAACTTTTATTTTCATGCCCACAAAAGGCTTGGCAGCATTGATGAACCACTGCATTTCGGCCTCTTGTGCGGCGCGATCAAGCACCGAGAGATCACCTATCTCTGCGTCAAGAAATGCTCTAGCCGAATCCATGTCGCCCCAACTGGGGGTACTCAAAGACAGTGTTAGCAATGCGATGGTGGATACCGTAAAGCGCGCGCTCATGCTCTTTCTCCAACAGATTGTGGTATGACAGTTTTGATTGCTAGCGTTTAAGACAGCACCGCCTAATCGCCGTTAAATTTAAAGCACTATACCCAACGAAATACCGCCACAGCATAGATCGCACACACTATCAGCGCACCGGTCAGTGGCGCACCAAAAAAATAAAGCCAGCTAAGATTGATAAACGCCGAGCCCAGCAGGGTAATAAACAGCCGGTCGCCACGCGTGGTCTCGATACGTAAAACGCCGCGACGGGGCGTTTCAGGAAATCGAATAGCTAGCACAGTAAACACAATTAACAGCGACGCAATACAAAAGAAAAATAGCGCCACAGGAAAGGTCCATGCCATCCATCCACCGTCAATCATCGGCTTGGTCCATTGCAGGCCTTCATCACTGCGCGGTACGGCCAGCAATATCGCCACCAGTAAGGCCAGCATGATGCCAGTAATCACCGCATAGATTATGGGCCAACGGTTAGTAGCGATTACACCCTCCCAAGAGCAAAGCCCTTTGCAATATGGTGACGCACAAAGTAGATAACAAACGCGCCGGGAATAATGGTGAGCACCCCCGCGGCGGTCAACACACCCCAATCCATACCCGAAGCCGATACAGTGCGTGTCATTGTGGCAGCGATTGATTTTGCATCGACCGCGGTCAACGTGCGCGACAACAGTAACTCGACCCAAGAAAACATAAAACAGAAGAACGCAGCCACGCCTATGCCACTGGCTATTAACGGCATAAATATCTTAATAAAAAAACGTCCAAAGCTATAGCCGTCTATGTACGCTGTCTCGTCAATTTCCTTGGGCACGCCGCGCATGAAGCCCTCCAGAATCCACACAGCAAGCGGCACGTTGAATAGGCAGTGTGCCAACGCGACGGCAATATGTGTATCAAACAAGCCAACCGATGAATAAAGCTGAAAGAACGGCAGTGCAAACACCGCTGGCGGCGCCATACGATTGCTCAGCAACCAAAAAAACAGATGTTTATCACCGACAAACCGGTATCGTGAAAATGCGTAAGCGGCAGGCAGCGCTACACTAATTGAAATTAGCGTATTCATAACCACATAGATAATTGAGTTGATGTAACCCATATACCAACTAGGGTCGGTAAGAATCGTCACATAGTTCTGTAAGGTGAAGTTTTCAGGGAGCAGCGTAAAGCCCGCGGTAATCTCAGTATTACTCTTAAAGCTCATGCTAATAAGCCAGTAAATTGGCACCAGCAAAAATAATAAATACAGCGCCATAATAATAGCGGAGCCTCGAACGCGCATCATCGGTTCTCCGCCGTGTCGAGTGTTGTCATCACTGTGTAGAAGACCCAGCTAACCGACAAAATAACGAGAAAGTACATCAGCGAAAACGCCGCCGCCGGACCAAGATCGAACTGACCGATAGCCATTTTTACCAAATCGATCGATAAGAACGTCGTCGAATTGCCTGGGCCGCCACCCGTCACCACAAAGGGCTCGGTGTAAATCATGAAGCTGTCCATAAATCGAAGCAGTACTGCGATCAATAATACGCCCGACATTTTGGGTAATTCGATGTATCGGAAAATACTCCAACGGCTGGCTTGGTCAATTCTCGCCGCTTGATAATACGGCTCGGGGATTGAACGCAGACCCGCGTAGCAAAGCAGTGCGACCAGTGACGTCCAGTGCCAGACATCCATCACAATGACCGTGACCCAGGCGTCGAACGGGTCGTTGGCATAGTTATAATCAACACCCAGCGCCGTCAGACCTCGACCTAACAAACCAATATCGACACGACAAAAAATTTGCCAGATAGTACCCACAACATTAAAAGGAATGAGGAGCGGTAACGCCATCAGCACCAAGCACAAACTCGCCCAAAAACCCCTCGCTGGCATATTGAGTGCAATAAAAATGCCCAGCGGTACTTCGATAGCCAAGATGATGCCAGTAAACATAACCTGCCGACCGAGCGCCGCATGCAGACGGCTAGAGCGCACCATTTCTTCGAACCAGCCCAGTCCATTCCAAAAAAATTGGTTGTTACCGAAGGTGTCATTGAATGCATAATTAACAACCGTCATCAGTGGGATGACCGCTGAGAATGCCACCAACACCAATACTGGTAATACCAAAAGCCAAGCTTTATTGTTTTGGATTTTCTTCATCAACCCATCCTGCCTTGAACGCGCCAGTCATCGACATAAACATTGATTTTATCCGGCGCGAAGCGCACATGGGTCATCGTTGCATCGACAGAATGTCCCTCGGGTATGATCACATTGATGGCAAAGCCTGCGGCTTCGGCGCGAACAATGCGTCGGCGACCGACATCTTCAACCCGCTTAATCTGTATGGGCAGCCCGACCCCCGCGGTCAATTGAAGGTACTCGGGCCTAATGCCAATTTGTGTGCGCCCACTCAATAAATCATAGCCCGAACCCAAGGGTATGATATGCCCGTCGACAATGGCGCGATTACCTTCGATCTTGGCCTCGAGTAAATTCATACCTGGCGAGCCGATGAAATATCCGACAAAAGTATGCTCGGGGGATTCAAAAAGCTGCTCGGGCGTACCCACTTGCACAACTTGCCCCTCGTGCAACATCACAACCTGGTCGGCGAAAGTCAGGGCCTCGGTCTGATCATGGGTGACATAAATCATGGTGTGCCCGAACTCTCGATGCAACGCTTTCAACTGGGTGCGAAGCTCCCACTTCATATGTGGGTCAATTACCGTCAACGGCTCGTCAAACAAAATGGCATTAACGTCTTCGCGCACCATACCGCGACCTAGACTGATCTTTTGCTTTGCGTCGGCACTAAGACCCTGCGCCCTGTGGTCAAGCGCAGCCTCCATACCGATCATCTTGGCAATCAGTCCAACCCGCGTCTGAATTTCTGTGGCCGCCATGCCGCGATTCTTTAGGGGAAAGGCCAAATTCTCACGCACGGTCATCGTGTCGTAAACAACTGGAAACTGAAAAACCTGTGCGATATTGCGTTTTTCAGCAGGTACGTCGGTCACATCAGTATCACCAAAAATGACGCGCCCATGCGAGGGCTTCAGCAAGCCCGACATAATATTCAGCAGCGTTGTTTTCCCACAGCCAGAAGCACCGAGCAGCGCATAGGCACCACCATCTTGCCAGATATGGTTCATTGTCTTGAGCGCAAAATCCGATGCCTCACTCGCATTCGGCGTATAGCTATGCGCAACATTTGACAGTGTGATCTGGGCCATTCGCTAACTCCTATGCCACGCCACTGCCCGCGGCAACCAGACAGCCCGCGGAATCGAAAAGATAGAGATGCATGGGATCCAACCAAACCTCGAGCTGATCGCATGCCGCCATGTCGTGCACACCCTGTGCCAGACCAACCCATGCAAGCTCACCATAGGCCAGATGCAAAAATGTTTCAGAACCAGTGATTTCACTGGCGTTTAAACTGCAATTAAACGCGATAGCCTGGGGCGTGTGTGGATGCATAGCCAGATGGTTCGCACGAAAACCTGCAGTGTAAGCACCATCCTCTAACGCGGCAAATTCACCGCCGAGTGCCGTGGTAACAATACTGCCAAAATGCAAAGCCTCACCCAATTTGACGCAATTCATAAAGTTCATTGGCGGATCGGAGAAAACCCGCGCTGTCACCACCGTTGCCGGACGTCGATAAACCGAGGGCGTCGGACCAAACTGCGTAATCTGGCCTTCCCATAAGGTTGCCGTGTTGCCGCCAAGCAACAGTGCCTCTTCTGGCTCTGTGGTGGCGTAAACAAAGATTGAGCCTGCCTGTTCGAAAATGCGCGGAATTTCTGTTCGCAATTCTTCACGCAGTTTGTAGTCAAGGTTAGCCAGGGGTTCATCCAACAAAACCAGCCCCGCCCCCTTGACCAAAGCGCGCGCCAAGGCGCATCGCTGCTGCTGACCACCCGATAATTCCAGTGGTTTTCGCGCTAACAATGCGGTCAGCTTTAACATCTCTGCAGTCACGCGCACCGTGCGATCAATATCGGCCTTTGACTTTCCCATCAAACGCAATGGCGAAGCCATATTGTCGTAAACCGTCATGCCCGGGTAGTTGATAAACTGCTGGTAGACCATGGCGATATTACGTTCTTGAACACGCTGATGGGTCACATCCGCACCCGACCACAAGATGCGACCTGTGTTCGGCGTATCTAACCCTGCCATCAACCGCATCAATGAAGTTTTGCCAGACGATGTAGGCCCCAGCAGTACATTCATTGTGCCGTTCTCGAGCACAAGGTTTGTGGGTTGAATATGTACCTGCCCGTCAACGACCCGTGATATACCTTGCAACTCAAATGACATGTTTATTCCCGACAATCACAACTGGCGCCGCACTAAACGCTCATAGCCTGATCAACCAATTCAATCCAATGCCTTACCGGCGTGTTAGTTCCCGTGGATAAATGTAGCTGACAGCCAACATTGGCCGTAGCAATGACTGGCGCGCCACTCGCTTCAAGCGCATCAATCTTGTCATTTAAAAGCTGCTTACTGAGTGCCGGCTGTAAGATTGAGTAAGTCCCGGCAGAGCCACAACAGAGGTGCCCATTCGCCACTGGCTTCAAGTCAAAACCCAGTCTATCTAACAACTGCTCAGCAACCCCGGCAAGTTGCTGTCCATGCTGCAAAGTGCAGGGACAATGAAAAGCTATCGCCGGCGGGTTCTCGAGTGTTAACGCGCTGATGTGCTCGACTGAAAGCACTTCTGCAATATCTTTACACAGGGCCGAAACCCGCCGCGCCTTATCAGCATAGTCAGGATCGTTCGCCAACAAATGTCCATACTCTTTCACCATAACGCCGCAGCCCGATGCAGTGATGACAATTGTCTCTGCACCGGCTTCGATATGCGGCCACCAGGCATCAATATTATTTTGCATCGCCAGTAATCCGCGATCATGGTCACTCAGGTGATGGGCCACTGCGCCGCAACAGGCCGCTTCCTTAGCCGCAATCAGTGAAATTCCCAAATGGTCCAGCACCCTCGCCGTCGCGCGATTCACATTGGGCGTTGCCGCCGGCTGACCACAGGCCTCCAGCACCAACATACGTCGCTTATGGCGGGGCGCGGGCCAAACACCAGCGGCACTCGCAATGGGTATTTTATTGCGCAACGCCCGAGGTAAGAGCGGCCGAAAAAATTGGCCAATACTCAACAGCACACCAAATAGTGGACGATTGGGTATCACTGTGATTAGCAGGCGACGAGCCAGCGCTTGCAATGGTGGTCGCCCAACAGCGTCCTCGACAACTTTGCGGCCAATATCCGCCAGACGACCGTAATCGACCCCTGACGGGCAGGTAGTCTCGCAGGACCTGCAGGTCAAACAGCGATCTAAATGCTGTTGTACTTCGATCGTGGGGATTGCACCTTCAAAAATCTCTTTGATTTGATAGATTCGACCGCGAGGCCCATCGCGTTCATCGCCCAGTAGTTGGTAAGTGGGACAAGTCGCGTTGCAAAAGCCGCAATGAACACATTTGCGAAGAATTTCTTCGGCCTCCAAACCCGCCGCCGTGTTGGCATATTGTTCAATCAGGTTGGTGTGCATCAGGATGCCACCTCGAACAACCGGCCGCGATTAATCAGATGGTAGGGGTCCATGGCGTTTCGAACACGCTGATTCAAACGGGCCAGAGCGGGCTCTAGCGGTTGTAATCCCGTGCCGGCACTTCGATCTTTGGCAAAGCACATAGCATGTCCACCAACACGCGCCGCGTCGGCAAATAGGCTGAAATCATCCGGCGGTGCAAATACCCAGCGCTGGGCGCCGGCCCAATCTATAATCGTTGCAGGACACGCCTCGATCGCCGTCGTCGCGGGTACCGACAAGCGCCACAACCATTGATTGGGTCGACAAAAAGCGGCATGGCGGTGCTGGCGAATCGAATGCCAGAAATCATCCGCATCATCAAAACAGTCTCCCCCGATAGCCGCTGCCGCAGCATCCACGCCACGGCTATTCCCTGAGAGTCGAACATATAAACGCCCGTCGACCCAAGTGGCAGCAGACACCGGATAAGGCGAGCGGCCCATTGCCGCCAGCATTGACAAAGCGCCCTGCGCATCGACAGAAAAAACCCGAGTCTGTTCGTTTTCTGGTGCCGGTAAGACCTTAATCGAAATGTCAGTCAGAATGCCAAGCGTGCCATAGGCGCCTACAGACAGCCGCGAAATATCATATCCGGCGACGTTTTTCATGACTTCACCGCCAAACTTAAGATGCTGGCCTAGCCCATTGATAAGCCGCACACCTAAGATCGCGTCGCGCACACTGCCCAGCTGTATTCGACGCGGGCCAGAGAGTCCGGTCGCAATCGTACCGCCAAGGGTCGACTCGACGTCGTAGATCGGCGGTTCAAAAGGCAACATTTGCTTTGAAGCTGTCAATAAATTCTGGATCTCAAGGAGCGTCGTACCCGCTCGGGCAGTTAACACGAGCTCTGTCGGCTCGTAATTGATAACGCCGCTGTATTCGCGCATCGATACGGGCGGATCTACAAGCGCACCGGCCAGAAATGACTGTGTTTCGCCACCCACAACACTGACCGGGTCTCGCTTAACGAGACGGTCAGTCAATGATGCAATAAATCCAGACATCAAAAACGTGCCAGCTCAGGGTGCGGCAGCTGTCCATGATGCACATGCATCTTGCCGAATTCTGCACAGCGATTGAGTGTCGGCACCGCCTTACCCGGATTCAAAATACCACTCGGGTCAAAGGCGGCCTTTACACTGTGGAATTGCGTCAGCTCATCTGCGGAAAACTGCAGGCACATCTCATTAATTTTCTCGACGCCGACGCCATGCTCACCCGTGATCGTGCCACCGACTTCCACCGACAGCGCGAGAATATCGGCACCGAATGCCTCTGCGCGCTGTAACTCGTCAGGATCATTGGCATCAAATAAAATCAGCGGGTGCAAATTGCCATCGCCCGCATGAAATACATTTGCACACCGCAGCTGGTAGTGCTCAGACATTTCCCGCATTCGGGTGAGGACATGTGCCAGATGCTTTCTTGGAATTGTGCCATCCCTACAGTAATAGTCAGGAGAAATACGCCCCACCGCAGGAAACGCATTTTTACGACCCTGCCAAAACAGTGCCCGCTCGGTCTCATCAGCAGCGACACGCAGCAGTGTTGCGCCACTAGACTTTAAAATTTGTTCCACACGAATCAGCGCTTCAGCCACTTCACCTGCGGTGCCATCCACTTCACACAGCAGCAATGCCTGTGCGTCGAGTGGGTAGCCCGCGTGAACAAAATCTTCTACCGCTGCAATTGCCAGTCCATCCATCATCTCAAGACCAGCGGGAATGATCCCAGCGGCGATGATCGCGCCTACCGAGTCGCCCGCCTTGGCTACATCATCAAAAGCAGCCATCACCACACGTGCCTGCTCAGGCTGTGGCAGCAGACGGACCGTCACTTCAAGCACAACACCCAGCAGCCCTTCACTGCCGATTGTCAGTGCCAATAAATCATAACCCGGTGAATCTAGGGCAGCAGAACCGACAGTGACGACAGTGCCATCATCTAGCGCCAGTGTGATGGACAGCACGTTATGCACGGTCAATCCGTATTTCAAGCAGTGCACACCGCCTGCATTCTCAGCGATATTACCGCCAATTGAGCATGCAATTTGGGATGAGGGGTCGGGTGCATAATACAGATTCAAGGCAGATACGGCCTCGGAGATGGCCAAATTACGAACACCCGGCTCAACCCTTGCAGTTCGCGCATCGGCATCGACGTCTAAAATGCGATTGAATTTGCTCATCACCAGCAGCACCCCCTCGACATGGGGCAAGGCACCGCCTGACAAGCCGGTGCCGGCACCTCGCGGTACTACGGGGACACCGTTGGCATGGCATACCTTTAATACATGACACACTTCATCGCGGGTCTGAGGCAACACCACCACCTTGGGGCGGGCCTTAAATAGCGTTAAGCCATCGCATTCATAGGGCGCAATGTCTTGATCTAGAAACAAAATACGATCCGACGACAATGCCACCGTTAATGCGGCCACTAAAAGATCGGTTTGCATGAGGTGATCCTGTCGCTGTGATAAAAGCCAACCCTGAAAATCGAGACTAACACAGCTTGCTCGCCATCGAGACTTGCGCACTCAATGACGTGCAGGGCGTCACCCTCCAAAGGCGAGTAATCTGTGTGCCCACTCACACTGACATTGGGCGTTACGCCGCTAATTTGGCGCTGCAGCGCCAAATACCATCGACAATCGACAAGCGACAAGCGACTTGACCGCCAAGGCGAGTGCGGCCACTTAATACGATCGCTTGATATCAACCTTGTCATCTCATCGATCAGCTTACTTTGACGTTGGTTATTGCTGCCAAAAATATTTTCAGAGAATGCTGAAAACAGTATTGACATAGTTGATTTCATCAGCATCATGGGAGTTGAGAAAAAACAATCACTAAATTCTGCCCAAAACATAGCCAAGACGTCTTCACCCGTGTCGATGAGCAAAAAAAACGGCAGGAAAACGGAGCTTTATCTTATGAATAAATACATTTCACGGGGGGTTCTCCCACTCCTTTCTGCTGCGCTGTTAAGTTCGAGCTTGGTCAATGCGCAAGAGACAGAAGACGAAATTCAAGAATCTTCGGTCGAATCAGTTTTAGAGTCTGAAGCTTCAAACGGCATGAGCGGGACCGTAGAAGAAGTCGTAGTCACGGGTTCGCGACTGCGCCGAGATACCTTCTCTAGCGTTTCGCCGCTGCAGATCATTACTATGGAGTTTTCAAAAGAAGTCGGACTGATCGATGCCGCTGATATCCTGCAGGGTTCAACGGCCTCAGCGGGCCAGCAGATTGACCTCACATTCCAAGGCTTCGTGTTAGATAACGGACCGGCAGCTTCAACAGTAGACCTGCGTGGTCTGGGTGCCAACCGTAACCTTGTGCTGATCAACGGACGCCGCGTATCCCCCTCAGGTGTAGAAGGTGCACCGGCAGCGCCAAACCTCAATTTACTTCCGCGCTCATTAGTAGAGCGCTACGACATCCTCCTCGATGGTGCTTCGTCAGTCTATGGATCCGACGCTATCGCCGGTGTAGTTAACGCAGTTTTACGCAAAGACTTTGACGGCTTAGAACTTGAAGTGTTCACTAATCAACCAGACCAACGGGGTGGATCAGATACAACCGTGACCGCCGCCTGGGGCTTTAACGGTGACCGAGGTATGTTTGGTATTGGTGGCGAATATGTCGAGACCAAGCGCGCCAGTCTTGGCGATCGTCGATGGACAGACGGCTG
>CAWUXF010000010.1:0-22392 GCA_963926325.1 uncultured Luminiphilus sp.
TACCAGATGATGCACCTGACCGAAATCACCGCCAGCGGCTTCAATAGCGACCACTTTATCAGCTATGCCATTGTCATAAACCCGCGCGGTATTCTTGTAGGTTCGGAAAATGAGACGAGTTTGGTTCTCATTCATCTCCACCACTTTCTGCTTAATGCCCTCATGAATTGGCGCTTCCTGGGTAACCATGAATCGGGTCCCCATATTGATACCTTCACAACCTAAGGACAGTGCTGCTGCGAGGCCGCGACCGTCAGCGATACCGCCAGAGGCCAATACCGGAATCTTTAATGCCTGTGTCGCGGCAGGAAACAACACCAAGCCGCCAACATCTTGCTCGCCAGGGTGCCCCGCACACTCGAAGCCATCAATACTAACCACATCGACGCCGATACGTTCCGCCTTAAGGGCATGCCGCACCGCTACGCATTTGTGAATCACCTTGATACCCGATTGCTTGAAGCGCTCCATAAACGGTTCTGGGCTGCGGCCCGCCGTCTCAACGATCTTCACACCACTTTTGATAATGACGTCTACGTAGTCGTCATAGCTTATTTCGGTGGCTACAACGCCCACTGTCAGATTGACACCAAATGGCTTATCCGTCATGGAACGGCAGCGTGCAATCTCCCGCGCGAGTCCGTCAGGCGTAGGCTGGCTTAGCGCAGTCATCACGCCTAGAGCGCCCGCATTCGAAGCGGCCGCCGCGAGGTCGGCAGTACCAACCCGCATCATGCCGCCACAGATGATGGGGGTATCGATACCCAGCAATTCTGTTATCCGTGTTTTCATTCAGCCTCCCTCTGTATCACACCAATCTTTAACATATATTATTGGCAGAATATATGTCAATACCGGCCTAGACGTTCGATGAAATCGAGGGCAATGGCAAAACAGAACTCGGCGGGGATAGCGACGCCCGTATTTTTTGAGATCAACGCCGGCGTTTTTTTGCTGCGACAAGACTTATCGGCAAACCGTCTTTGCTGACAGAATGCGCGCCTATATAGCGACAGAAATATTAGACCGGCAATTCGTTCGTCGAGCGGATCGGCATCCATCATCGCTGGAAGCGCTTTTCCATTAGCAAAATTGGTAGAGACCATTAACAGCGACTTACCAAGCTAAATACATGTTAGTCACTGGATTCGAGCGATAAATGTGTACAGATAAATCTTTAAGCCTCCCCCGCGGGGGAGGTGGGTAAGAGACCGCTTTAAACGCGCTAAGGACTTAACGCTTAAGACAGTAATTCAACAGTGACGTACTTATTTGTCTTTGGCTTTATCAAACATAACCTTCAACGCAACCACCAACGCCGATGGCGCCACGAACACGGTTACCATCAGGAAGATGGGGCCCAAGAATGGAAAGCCTAAGTGCGCGCTAGCAAACAGGTCAGCCAGCACCTTTAAACTCACAATAAACGCTATTGCCGCAATTAAATAAGACGACGCTTCATCATCGGTGATGTTGAGTGCGCCAACGATTAAACCCAATATAATCAGGGCCAAAACTGCCCAGACTGGTATGTTACCGCCACCTGTTGCCATTGCCGCAATCAAGACCGCTGCGACCAAACCGATAATGAATGCCCACTTGCCAATAATTTGCATGATTTTATCCCTAGGATTTATTATTAACTTCGTTGTGGCGGCTGTTTAGCCCGCTAAAGACTTTGTAACACAGCTGCCAAAAGCGCTCAAAGTAATTAACCTGTCCCAAAGACCGCCTTCACTCCCTGCCCATAAGGAACTCAGCGACAGCTTGGTATGCGGGTAGCGACACACCATCGTAATTGCCATTGGCTGCAAGCGGATGTGATGCCAACCGCACGATCACCATCTCGGCAGCTGGGTCGATATAGATTGTCTGTCCATGCACACCACGTGCACTAAACGCGCCGTTTTGATTGTGGTGCACCCACCACTGGTCTCGATAACTGGCACCAGGTAAAGTCTTGTAGCCCGCCAAGGCGAATTTAGCAGGGTCACCGCCAGCACGGATTGCCTCAACGACGCTACTGGGGACAATTTGCTCTCCTTGCCATTTCCCATTGAGGCGCATCATTTCACCAAATCGCGCCTGATCTCGCAGCGTTGCATTCAGACCGCCGGCAGCCCAGCCGGTGCCCAATGAGTCCACCAGCATATAGGCGTCCTGTTCCGCACCCAGTCGAGACCATATACGTTCTTGTAACACCGCAACTGCATTCTTCCCACTGACCCGCGCGATAAGCCAGCCAAGTACTTCAGTATTAACCGAGCGATAACTAAACACCTCACCATGTTCGCCTTCCTTTCCCAGTGTTTCGACATAGGCATAAAAGCCCTCCGGACCCTCGTAGTTGTCTAACTGCGGAAAAATCCCACCTGCACGGGCAAAGGCAAATACATGCGCACTGGGATCCCTGTAGTCCTCTGAATAATCAATCGCCGTGGTCATATCGAGAATCTCGCGAACAGTCGCATCAGCAAAACCACTATTTGCTAACTCCGGTAGGTAATCACTGACGCGCTTAGTCTCATTAAGCGCACCCTCAGAAATCAAAATCGCCGCAAGAGTCCCGTAATAGGATTTAGTCATTGAAAATGATATATGCGGAGTATGTGCCTCAGTCACACCAAAGTAGCTTTCGTAGACCACTTGTCCACGATGTAATACCAGCGCTGCATCGGCATAAGTTACGCCCAGCATTTCCTGCCAGGTCATGGTCTTATCGCTACCCATTGGTGTAAATAAAACAGCAGCAATATCTTCCAATGGCCTAGCGGGCAACGTACTGACTTCACCCGGGCCACGCCACAGTGACACGGTCGGCATCAGTTGACGGAAATTGGAAAACGTCCAGCGGGTCCTTGGGAACTGATAAAAACTCATATCCTTGTGGCGCACCTGCTGCTCAGCCGCAGGCGGCGTTCCCTGCATCCAATCCATCTTGGCAGGATCAGTACTTGCGCCAGACGGCCACAAATTCTGTGCCTTGGCAAAAGGCAGCACACCTAGCAATATCAAAAAAAGCAACGCGCGAAGACAAGTAATATCAGAATACTTAGGGGTACTAGACATGCTGAATGGCCTTATGTTTTTTGTTACCAAATAGTAACGCAATCCAGCCCACTTAGTCGGGAGTAACGGCAAGCCAAACCGATCCAATAGCACAAGGTGATCTGCGAACAAAAAATTCAGCGTGCGTTAAACTACGTATTTTTGAGCCTTCCCATGCCAGACTTGGATCCGTCGGTCGTTCATTTAGTAGTCGCGAAGATTAGCCCTGGATACGTTGCCAGCTATGGCCAGATTGCGGCACTCGCCGGTTACCCAGGCCGTGCGCGATGGGTGGGAAAAGTGTTGACGCAGCTACCCCACGACAGCCATTTGCCTTGGCATCGCGTGGTCAACAGCGTTGGGTTGATTCGTGCACCACGTGCAGAGATCGCGCTGGAACGTCTTAGATCTGAAGGTGTCGTTGCAAAAAATGGTCGTATCGATATCCGTCGTTTCGGCTGGATGAAGGAAGTTGAGATTGATGACAACCGTCGGTAGCGCTAAGGTAGTTTCGTATCGCTATCTGAGAAAATAAAAATGAAAGATCCTAAGTCACCATCGCCGCTGTCGCATCTACAAACGAGACTTGATCGCGGCAGTGATGCCACACGAACCGACGCTATAGCTAAAAGACACGCGCGTGGGTTTCGCAGTGCACGAGAAAATCTAGAAGCGTTAGTAGATCGAGATAGCTTTGTCGAATATGGGCAGTTAGCTGTTGCGGCACAGCGTAACCGCCGGGATCTTGAATCACTGCAACGGGATACGCCTGGAGATGGCATCATTACCGGTACAGCGACGGTTAACGCTGATGCATTTGGCCCGTCGGCAACTCGGACCGCGATAGTCATCAACGACTACACGGTGCTTGCAGGTACACAGGGTTATTTTCACCACAAGAAACTTGATCGGCTGCTGGACATCGCCGAACGCGAAGCATTGCCCGTGATCATGTATACCGAAGGGGGTGGCGGTCGTCCGGGTGATACCGACGTAACGACGACGATGGCGGGGCTCAATGTAACGACATTTTGGCGCTGGTCGAAGCTGACCGGCAAAGTACCCAGAGTAAGTGTCACTAATGGCTTTTGTTTTGCGGGCAATGCTGCTTTGTTTGGTGCTGCCGACGTCCGCATCGCAACGCAGACCTCATGGATTGGTATGGCCGGACCTGCCATGATTGAGGGCGGTGGCCTCGGCGTTTATAAGCCAACAGATATTGGCCCCGCTGATTTGCATGCCCACAATGGTGGTATTGATTTATTAGTCGCCGACGAGGCCACCGCCACGCAAGCGGCCAAGGCAGTGCTGGCTTACACACAGGGTGATGCAATAAGTTTTGAAGCCGATAGTCAACAATCACTGCGCGACATTCTTCCCGAAAATCGACGGATGGCTTTTGACGTTCGGAAAATCATTAATCGTCTATTTGATCGCCAATCGGTCACCGAGCTGCGACCAGCATACGGTCGGGCAATTATTACTGGATTCGCCAGAGTAGCGGGTAAAGCCGTTGCCTTTATCGCCAGTGACTGTCGCCATCTTGGCGGCGCTATCGACACAACAGCGGCGCGTAAATGTGATGAATTTTTTCGGCTCGTCAAGCGCTGGCAGCTGCCAATAGTCTCGCTCATCGACACGCCTGGATTTATGGTGGGTCCCGCAAGCGAGGCCGAGGGTGCTGCCCGTGTCATGCCTGAACTGTTTAATTCAGCCGCGGCTATAGACATGCCCTGGATTGCGATTTTTCTGAGACGTGGCTACGGATTAGGTGCGATGGCATTAGCTGGCGGCTCATTTGAAGCGCCCACTATTGCGGCCAGCTGGCCTGATGGTGAATTTGGCGGCATGGGCTTAGAAGGCGCAGTTACACTGGGATATCGGAAGGAATTAGAGGCGCTCGCTGAGGGACCCGAGCGCGAAGCATTGTTTGATTCGTTGCTAGCCCAACTTTATGCACAAGGGCGCGCAACAGAGGCGGCTAGTTTTTTAGAGCTCGACATGGTGATAGACCCAGCAAACACCCGCGCGATTATATTACAGGGGCTACAACGTGGAAAAACGACAACAAAATAAAGCATGTATTAGCAATTAATTTACAGCAAGTTGCGAACTGCTGAGATCAGCGACGCGAAGCGCGTTTCTCAGCGGAATGCGTCATCCGGTACGCGCAGTGCAGTCACCGTCTGCTCTAAACTCTCAATTCCGGAAAATAAACTAGGAACGATCATATCTAAATCACTCAAAGACGGTGCGCGTCGGCCGTTGACATCTGACTCAATTTTTCGGAAGGCATTGCCCGACGAGATCAAACCGAAAGACAAACAAGCACTACCTAGAGTATGTGCCTCGCGAGCAGCTACTGGCATATTGCCGGCACTAATTGCACTGCGCAAAGCCTCCCAGCGACCTGCCGACTCGCTTAAAAACTTGTCTACCAACTTACCAGTGGTATCGACACCGACTTGGTCTGCCAGTCTTGAAAAAACTTGGATGTCGAAATCTTTGATTACCTCATCCACTGCGACCTCCCCCGGTTGCTCATCAAGTCCCGCTGCGGCATCGACGGATAACCAAGGCGATAAATACTCAACAAATTGTGCTTGCGATACCGGCTTCGAAATAAATCCAACCATACCCGCCGCAAATGCTTTTTGTCGCTGCGCTTCGCCTGTAAAAGCGGTCAATGCGACAATTAGAACCGAGCTACACGCTGGGTCAACAAGAATTCGGCGCGCAGCCTCGAATCCATCAATGCCCGGCATCTCGAGATCCATCAAGATTAGCTGGTAGGTATTTGGATTAGCCGTGACTAGCGCAACGGCTTCCTCGCCTGTGTCCGCAATGTCGACTGCCAACCCCAAGCGGCCTAATACCTCAGCGTTCAGCGACAAGTTGGTCTCTATGTCATCGACCAATAAAACATGACCTCGGAGCTTGCCATGGTGCTCCAGAGCAGGTGTCGACCCTAGCCCTATCTGTTTGGCTGGATCACCTCGCTCAAACGCAATATCAACATTGAACCGACTTCCCTCACCCAGCACTGACTGTAACGCTATTTCACCACCCATCATTTCCACGTAGCGTTTCACGATATTCAAACCTAAGCCCGTGCCATTAGCTGATTTAAATCCGGGGGTAACGCTCTTAATAAACGGTTCAAAGATCGCTTCATACGCGCTCGCTGGAATACCAATGCCGCTATCCTGAACACTAATATTGAGCCGGTCAAAATCCTTACGAGAATCAATACCCTGATCAACTCTCAGCACAATAGCGCCTTGCTGGGTAAATTTCAGCGCGTTACTGAGCAAATTAGTTACGACCTGCCTTAATAATTGCGCTTGACCACGGTAAGAAACGACTCGAGACCCATCTCTCTCATAGACGAGACCAATACCTTTATCTAAAGCTTGTGCGCGAATCACGCTTATCGCCTCAGTTAGCACCTGATTGAGATCAAATTCCTCGCAGGAATCGACACCAAAGCCAGCCTCAGCAGAAGCAGTTTCAAGCGTGAAGTTAACCACCTCTAGTAATCGGTCAGCACTGCTGGCAGCCAAACCTAATAGTTCTACAGTTTTAATGGGTAAGTTATCTTTGGGTGTTAACGCCAGCGCGCTGATAACGCCATTAAGGGGCGTGCGCATCTCATGGCTTACATGATGGAAAAAGTCTTGCTTTACACGGGTATTTTCTTCCAGCGTTTTCTTAGCTGTTTCCAATTCTTCATTCAGCATCTGAAGATCATCTACCATAGCCTGCTGTGTAGACATAAACAGTAGTTGATCCATTTGGACGTCATGAACAGGGAAGTCGGCCAGCGTTAGTGCGACGTTTGCAGGCTTGCTGTTGCTCTGGATCCACCATAACCATGGGACGCCGACAAAGCACATACCTTCAGTACCGTGTTTCTCAAGCGAGATCATTTGACCACGTATTGCAAATTGATGCGTTTCGCTTGCCCCAAGGAATAACTGACCGACTGCCCCCTGCAGAGATTGGTAGCTACCATCGATTCCCGTAGGACGTTTAAACTTGAAAATCTCAAAAAACTTTTGTGGACTATCCACGCCAAGATTGCAGCGTTTGGTTAGCAAATGACTGGCGCGAACGATGCCGCCGGACTTATCGATCTGACACACCACTGAGAACAGCTGGGTTAGTTCAGTCCAAAGTAAATCATTCAATTTAATTATCCACTCTTATTAACAAAGGTAATTTCTGTTTTTTCACCCTGCTCAACTGCTATGAATTCTACCTTCTGAATAGTCATAGGCTGACTAAACCGTGTTGAAAGCCCTACTAATACGCCCTCAAAAAAAGGGGTTAGCCCCACGCGCTCACTCACATACGTTACTTTAATCGCATCATCATCGAGATCTTCAACTATAAAGTGTGGGGGTCTGTAGTTTAAAAACGTAGAACTTATACGATCATGCAAAACGTTTAGGTTCTTGAGAAAACCACCCATATCGCTACCGGTAGCTTGCATTAGAACCTCATATTGCTCCGCCAAGGTATTCTCTACCCAGTGCACACCAAAAGCATGCAGTGCATCGTTAAGCGTCAAGTTGAGCACATCGGCGGTTGCCGCAGCCAGGGCAAATGTCACCTGATCATCGTAGCTGCGCATTGTTAGGAAACTATCCTCAGCGACCCCAGCAGAGTCCATTACCTGCCGCCAGGTCGACTCCCCAAAACCTCTCAAAACCATATCTTTCAGAGACTTGTTAATAATTCCATACATAATCTATACCCAATTACAGAGCCTAAATATCGCCGGCATCTTTCCATGACTGAATTTTGCGGTAAATTGTAGATGGTGCTACTTCCAGTAACCCGGAAGCCCGATTAACATTACCATTACACATATCGATGGCTGTTTGGATGGCGCGTTTTTCAGTCACCCATAAGGGCTCAATACCGTCGCGTCCTTCACCCGAAGCTGCGCTCAAGCGCTTTGATGGAACACTTTCGCCGCGATCACTGTCTGAAATTGCTGCGCGTAACTGATCGTGTTCAATAACATTGCTGGCGGTCATAACAGTCAGGCGATGGAGCGCATTCTCCAACTGGCGGACGTTACCAGGCCACGGATAGCGCTTTAATTCACGACGCGCATCATCGCTCAGAACTTTTTTGCTTCGCTGCTCTTGCTCTGCAAATTGAGCGATAAAATGTTCGGCCAAGCGATAGACATCATCTCCCATCTCTCGTAACGGTGGCATACGAAGCGGCACAACATGTAGCCGATAAAAAAGATCTTCGCGCAGCCGACCCTCACGCATCTCGAACAGCGGATCGCGATTAGTCACGGCAATGATCCGCACATCAGCGGTCAGTTCGTCGTCGCTACCAATAGGCTTAAACGTGCCATCCTGTATAAAGCGCAACAGAACCGACTGTAATTCATAGGGCATGCCACAGACTTCATCTAGAAACAATGTGCCACCGTGGGCCAAACGCACCAAACCTTCTCGTGCTGGAGACTGCCCGCGAGCGTCTTCCACCTCGCCAAATAATTCTGATTCAATAAGATCTGAAGGAATAGCCGCACAATTTACGGTCACAAATTCGCCAGGCGCTCGAGCAGATAAATTGTGAATCGCACGCGCAACGAGCTCCTTTCCGGTACCGCTCTCACCAGTTATAAATACTGTAGCTCGGCTACAAGCAAGCGCATCAACCTGTGTATATACAGCTTGCATAACTGGCGACAAACCTAACATTTTATCTAAATGATCACGCGGGCCCGAAAGCGCGCCAAGCTGCTGGGCCAGCTGGAGTTTCTCAGCAGCGTTAGTCAAGGTCACGCGCAGTCTGGAAGCATCAAATGGCTTGCTGAGAAAATCACTAGCACCGCGCTCCATGGATTCTTCAGCAAACTCAATACCATGTCCCGTCATTACAACCACGGCAGGTACCGGATCCATCAAGGCGGTCTCTGCCAGCAAATCTAGGCCGCTGCCATCGGGTAGCTCAATATCGAGCAAAATCAATTCAGGCTTAAGCGCATCCAAAGCCAGCAGTGCTTCTGATAAGGTTTCTACCGCATACACATCCAGACCGGTGCCATCAAGATATGCTTGATATATGGCACTTAGCGTCGGACTATCTTCTACTATGAGTGTCTTCATGGGTAACGTGTCTCTTAGAGAACGCGAGGCGACTGGCTATCGGGTTGGAAATTTGCGTCGCGAAATTTTTCGAAAATATCATTCATCTCATCAGCGTTTTGCTCAAACGCTTCTAGCACTTCTGGCCTAAAATGTTCGGGCAAAGTACGTCCATCACCCTTTAGAATGATATCCATTACCCGCTGGTGACTAAAACCAGCCTTATACGGACGCTCAGAGCGCAGCGCGTCGTAAACGTCTACCAACGAAGTTATAGAGGCCTCCACAGGCACTTCACTACCTTTTAGCTGCCTGGGGTAACCGCTACCATCCCAGCGCTCGTGGTGGCACAGTGAAATTCGTGCCGCCATTACCATCACAGGGTATTTTGAGCTCGATAAAATTTTATAGCCTGCCTCTGGATGGCGCCGCATAACTTGCAGTTCATCTTGGTCAAGCGGCCCTTCCTTTAACAAAATAGAGTCGGGCATTCCAACCTTGCCAACATCATGCAGGGGTGCGGCTAGACGAATCATTTCACATCGCTCTTGACTCCAACCCATATGACGAGCCAGTGCAGAAGCATACTCACCAATTCTAGTAATATGAAATCCTGTCTCTGGATCCTTAAATTCAGCCGCCGAAGCCAAGCATGCGAGGGCCTCACCATACGCCCGTTTTATATCCATATTTAACGCATGAATAGCTATCTGATCAGCCTGCACTTTCGCGGCGAGCGCCTGTTCGTTCAGCCTACGAAAGTTCTCACTCGCAATATGTTCCTGCGCGGTAGCGATATTTTGCTCAAGCAAATCTAAGTCTACTGGCTTCAAAAGAAACTCAGTCGCACCTAGGTGCATAGCACGAATGACGCTTTGCGTATTACCGTTGCCCGTCATGAAAATAACTTGCTTAACCCGATCCTTGCCTTCGGGCGAGTGATTCATACTATCGAGCATATCCAACCCGTTAAGACCGGGCATCATGAGATCACTGAGAACAATATTAATACTAGGATCTGCAAAAAACTTATTTAATGCCTCTTCGCCATTACTCGCTAAAGCCACCTCTAAACCTAGCGAAACAACAAACTCTCCAAGCTCTTCGCGAATATCGGGCTCATCATCGACAATCAACGCCTTCATAGCTGACGTCCTCTCTTTATTTCAATAGCCTTCACTTTGTACTTAACTCCTGACCTGCCAGTGGCAAGCTTATCGTGATTTGGGCACCACCGGACACATTTTCAGCCCAAATATCACCGTGCATCTCGCGAACGATGCCATAACTAATCGACCCGCCCAACCCTGTGCCTTTTCCCACTGGCTTTGTTGTAAAGAATGGTTCGAAGATATGGGGCAACACATGATTAGGTATACCGCCACCCGAATCAGTGACTTTTAGCAATACCATGTCCCCGCTCAATTCTGCATCCAGTTTTATCACACCCTCACTACCGCCGTCTTTAATGGCATCTTTGGCATTGTTAATCAAATTTATAAGTACTTGTTCGAGCTGAATTGCATTGCCTGTAACCTGCAGACCCGCGTCTGGCACACCATTAACTAACGCTATATTTACCAATTTCAATTGTTGCTCGAGAAGGTTGCAAGCGCCGATACAGACCTCACCGACATTAATTTCAGCCAAATTCTCTCCAGATAATCGCCCATACGCACGCATGTGATCAATAATACTGGCCGCGCGTTGCACGGCACTATCGATACGATCGAGTTTCAATAGCGTCTTCTCTGATGTCGCCTTATCTTTCTTGATAGAAAATCGCAGATTACTGCTTGCTAGGGAAATTACATTGAGCGGCTGATTAAGCTCGTGCGCCATACCCGTAGACATTTCCCCCAGTGTCGCTAGCTTCGCCGCCTGAATGAGCTGTGCACTCGTTTGTTTTTGACCGGTCAAGTCGGTAGCTATGACCCACAGACCTGATTCTCGACCACGATCGTCAAGTCGTAGATTTACCACCAACAACAAATTCTTGGGTGGACTATCCTCAAGTGTTAGCTGCCATTCTTGCACAGAAACTCCGGTCGATAACATATCTGACGCCTTAGCTGCCAGCCGCACAGCCGCGTCTTGTCCTTGACCTATAATGTCACCGATCGCATCATTTAAAAACGTTATCTGTGAACTTCCATCAATCGCTAACACGCCCAACGGTAAACTACGCAGTAACGCATCGTAATTAGCTGCGATGGTAGATAAGCGACGTTCACCGTACGTCACATTTTGCGCCAACGAACGAAATCCAGTCTGCAACGCATGGATATCGCTCAGCGATGACAAACCACGGAAGTCTAAAGCCTGTAGAGCGGAGCTCGAGTTCAGTTCACCATTCCGAAAATGACGCCAGCTTTCAAACATCCGTGCCAGCTCTGCAAGGGGGGAGACCAAACGTCCAAATATGATCCGTGCACCAAGGAGTAAAACCATTAAGCTGGCAAACGTCACCATGACACTAAAAGTCACTGCTTCAGAAAAATCGATAAAGTAAGGCCAGTAAGGCAAAGTTATCCTGAACGATTCAACACCATGCAACGTATGAGAAAATCGGGTTATATATTCTGAGGAGGGTGTCAAAGTGAGGTAGGTGTCTACTGTCGCTCTGGACAAAAATACGCGGCCCCGCTGTGTAAGCTCAGAGCTTGCGGGCAGCCAGTTAATTTGATCAAAATTAGGCTGCGATAATATCTGAGCATCTGACGGCACGCCAAATTGTCCCAAGGTATCTGTGGCATTTAGCGTCGCCAGCGACAATGTGTCGCCATACATCTCCCTGTAACCTAGCCGAGCGAGACCAAACTGAAATAACAATGCATCATTCAAAGAATGATATAAGACCAATATTGAAGGTTTGCCGTTTTGACCTAACAGGACACTAACTGGATATTTCTGACCATCGGGAAGGCGAACATCCATCGCACGCAGTGTGTTTTTTGATGTTGATTGCGCACTCGCAAACGCAATTGCTTTCGTAACAACTTCGACCGGCAAACCCAGCGTCGCAAAAGTTAAGTCATCGTCAAAGATTACGGCGTAATCCAGTGGCCGTTCGAAATCAGTCCAATTTGGCGCCAAATCGTGGGACAACAGACGTCCCATCCCCGGAATTATTTTAGACTCTATGCCAATTTCACGCATACTTGCTGTGGCAGCGGAGACCTGAGTTAAGCGCTCGATCATCGTTGCTTCAGCGCTAGCATACACCGGTGCTAAACGCGCGTTTGCGGCTGTGCGCACCTGGCTTTTCAGCGATGCATCCCCGTCTCGCCAAAACATCACTAGCGTAACAGTCAAGCTAGCTGCCACAGCAATCGTCACAATAACTTCAATAACCTGAACGAGTGAAGGGCGGAAATTCAGCGTTTTACGCAATACACTCAGAACGCGCCAGTCGCTGAGCGCAATGATTATAACGAATACCTCGGCCAACAAGAGCGAGACAAGGCAGGCCACAACGTAATTCGATGCCAACAGGGTAGCCTGAGGCAGGGCATACCCTGACCAATAAAAATTCAGGAATGCACTGAGGGGAAACGCCATCACGCACAACAGTAACACTGTGATAAAAATTGTATCTGCCCGTGAAGTTAAGTTCCGCAAAAGAATAAGCGACATCAATAAAATACCGCTGACGAGTGACTCTGGCCCGGCGGCGATGGTCATGCCACCAACAACCAAGACACCAAAAAAAACGGCGCATAACAGCCCAATCGCATACAACCAAACAGGAACAAAATAACTAATCATTAACGCCGGAGTGAGATAGAAATACAGGGGCAAACCAGCCACTTCTAATGGCGGCAATACCGCCAACAGACAAGTCAATGCGAACCCGACGGCAACCGTTATTACTTCCAGTTTGGTCACATGAAAAGACAGGCCCATGTCTAACGCTTCTCTGAAGCGCTGATTACAGGCATAGATACTGACGCCGTAATACCCAAAGGAGTATTCGTTAAGGCAATATCACCATTTAACTGACCCATTAACCTCGCCGCTTCAGCGAGACCCAAACCAGTATTCTTGGAATTTATTTTAGTCGTGAAAAATGGATCAAAAACTTTCGGCATCACTGCCTCGTCAATACCGCCACCATTATCTTTGATCGTAATTACAATTCGACCTTCGTCAGCCGCCACTGCAGATACATCAACTTGTGGGAACTCAGGTGCAATTTCGAACAATGCTTCCCGGGCATTGTCGAGCAAAGCGATGAGCGTACGTTCAATTTGCACCGGATGCCCTTGTATTTTCTGATCTTTTAGCTCATTTTTTAGCACCAGACGTATGCCTCTTTCATTAAAGGCAGCCCGCGCTAAATCCACACATCGATCAACAATTATCCGTAGGTCAAAGCCCCCCGGTACGGGTTTTACTTGCTGACCAAACACTCGCATATGTTCGACAATTTCTGCGAGCCGACTCAACTGCTCATCAGCACCTTTGACCTTGGCAGCAACAACCTCTCGATCAATATCCGGCAGACGCAGTCGATTATTGGCATTTGCCAATAGCAGCCGCATGCTTTGCAAAGGCTGATTGAGCTGATGTGCGGCACCAGAAGCTAATTCACTAAAATGCCGAACACGCTGCGTTTCCAATTCCCGGTGTGTCGATTCGAGAAACTCACTAACAGAGTTTCCGACACACATGACACCGAAAATCCTGCCTCTAACATCCGTCTGCGGGCTCAAGCTCACTAATAACTCGATAGACTTAATTCCAGGCGCAGACAATAGCAAACGTAGCCCCTCTTGAGGCTCCCCGCCAATCGCCAACCTAAACGCAGACAAAAACTTTAATCGACTAGCAGGATCAATAAAAATTGCCTCGAACGATTTCCCAATAACGGACTTCGCGGGATATTTAGTCATATCAGCAACTTTGCGATTCCAGACCTTAATAACACCGCTCGGTTCTAAAATGAAAATGGGCGCGCTGCTGCTATTGACCAATTCCGCTAATTCCGAGGCGGTGCGTTCAGCCGCCGCAAGGGTAGTCGACTGATAATCATCGAACTCCTCGCTTTTTGTGGCCAAGGCATTTTCTAGCTTGTTGACAAGATCGTTAAAGGACCGAGCCAAAGACGTTATTTCCTCTGGCGCAAAATGCCCCAGAGGAAATGTGAAGGATCCTCCAAAACGACTTTCCTCAACCGCCGTAATCAATCGCCCAATAGGACGAATAACCCCAAAGCGATAACCAAGCCATAGAATAACCAGTGCGATCAACATTGCCACAACAAGCAATAAAGGTATAAGACGGTTTTCATCATATAACTGGTTGAGTTTCAACTGCTGAGCTGAGACATGGTTTTCAACAGCCGACAATAAAGCATTCGCTTGAGCGCCAGTGCGCCCGTCGGCTCGCGTCACTAACCCATCAGTCACCACCGACTCCAAGAGTGCCAGAAGTTCAGCAGTGCAGCAGCCGTCCGGCATGGGGATTACTAGTAGCTCGGCTAATACTGATGGTGTAATTAGGTCGTTTTGCTGCGCATTCAGTAGCCCGCCTAAAAGCGTTCTCTCGATCGCAATTTTTTGCTCGAGATTGCCCACCAAGCTGAGCTGAAGGTCTCGGGTATCAAAAAGGCGATTGGATATCAGTATTTGGACAGCCAGAGCCACCGCAGCGCCAAACAACAACCCCAAAATGACCAATGTGCCTGCTTTTACTTTCATATCTCTATGGCCGCAGAATTTCAGTTAAAGACTATCATAATCGAGCAACTATATTTTATGGCACAAGTGACAAAAGCCTTCCGATAACCCAGTGATCAGGCTATGCTTTATTTATGGTTCATAGAAAAATTCTTATCGTCGATGACGAAACAATGATTGCGGAGGAACTGTCTGAGTTCCTTGAGTCTTTTGACTTCCCTTGCAGCGCAGTTAACAGCGTCGATAGCGCACTAGCATTAATTGCAAACGACTCCGAAATCACGCTTGTAATGACCGACATGCGTATGCCAGGACGCGATGGCGCCGACTTACTTCGTGAGCTGTCCGCTTTGCCGGGCCGAGAGTTCGAATATGTAGTGATTTCTGGACATTTAGATGCCGAAAAAGAGCTGAAAGACCTAAGCAGTGCATCGATTACGCTGATGAGAAAACCCATTAATATTGACGAAATGTTGACCTTCTTAAATTCTTTAACCTTCGTTCAATAGCCGCTTAAAATTCTCAGGCCCGCGGGCGATCCAGACCTTAACGGCGCAAGTGAGCACGCAGCGCTTAGTGATTTTTATCAAACAAAAAAAACCCACCAAATTTGGCGGGCTCTAGTACGTGGCTGTTGAGGTTACATCATGCCATCAGTAAGCGCAGCGCGAGCGTTCAGGCGCTCAAAAACAGCTTCTTGATCGATGATGATTTCTTGCGGCACACCTGCAGGACACACCCCAATATTCTCACTAGCATCGCGAGTTAATACCAGTTCAAGTGCTGCGAGCTTGTCGGCGTTGAAGCCCTTAGCATCTAATGATCGAGTTAGCATACCGAGCTTGGCTAGTGTCTTGGCTTGGGAGCTTGCCAAGTTTGTCCGAGCCGACACTAGGGCCCGTTGAGTGTCAAAATATTCGTTCTGAGAATCCAGTAAGTCGAGCAAAGTGCGCTGTCCAATATCAAACTGGTCCTCGTAAGCACGACGGGCCTTGTCCTGCGCATCAAGCTGCTCTTGCAAGTAAATAACCTGCTGCTCAAGTGCGCGCACATCGTTAAACGCGATCATAGATTCGCTACGAACATTCAGACACGCTTGCTTGCGTGCCTCGACCGCAGCGTAATACCGATTGGCGTTCTCTCGACGACGAGCGCCATCTGCGCCACCTCGATAAAAGTTGTAGGTCAATACCAGCTCTACCGCCTGCAAGTCGAAGTCACCAATAATACCATCGGTGTTGGTTTCCTGCTCATTGCGATAACGAACATCTAGCCGTGGAAACATCGGCCCTCTCGAGGCATTTACAGTCTCCTGACTAGCACGCAAGCTTTCAATCGCACTATTGATTTCTGGACTCTGCTTGTACGCGAGAGTTAGCGCCTCTTCACGTAAAGCGGGGATCATTCCAGAGGGTATAGTGGGCAGGGGCAACGTCCCAACAGGAAGCGACCCTATAACACGCTGAAACTCTGTCCGTGTATCGTGGAGGTTAGTCGTTTCGGTCAGCAAGTTAGACTCTGCCAACGCCATACGCGCAGTAGCTTGCTCTAAATCTACTCGCTGACTGACACCGCCTTCCGCGCGCTCAATAATTTTATTGAACACCACGCGGTGCGTCACATAATTTTGCTCGGCAAAGCGCACTAAGTTTTGGTATAACACCGTCGTCAGATAGGCATCAGTCGCCTCTAAGGCAATCTGCTGTGCAGCGCTATCAAATTCGTAATATTTCGCCAGCTTTTCATAGCCACGTGCCCTTGCTTCATCGCGAGTCTGAAACCCGTCAAATAACAATTGGGTGACACTAAAACGCACCGCATCCCGCTCATATTCACCAAAGTTCTGAATGGGTGTTTCGCGGTTTTCCCAACCATATTCCGCACTTAAGTCAACGCTCGGATAAAGACCCCCTTCGAAAACTTTCTGAGATTCGCGCGCCGCCTCAAATTCATAGTAGGCTGCTGTCATGGCAGGATTTGTTTGTAATGCTGCAGCAACAGCTTGCCCATAAGTTGAAATTTCGCCCGACAGCGCTTGAGTTGAATTAGTAGCACCTAACAAGGCCAAAATTAACCATAGCGGCGTCTTGCTATTTTTCTTTCTGGGCATTAGTAATGACATATTAAGTCCCTAACTTAAAAAAAAAGTATGTCGAGCTTTCGGCTAAATGCAAATGCACACAACCAGCTTGACAGCATAACAGTCTCGGTGCGCAGCTTCACATATTTTGGAGAGAGTTAAAATAGTCACTTTTGGTATAAAGATAGAGCGAAACCTACCGGCTCGTGGGCGCTTGCAGGCAGGCGCGCACGCATCTCTTCGCTCGTTTTGTATCGTTTTAATTATAATAACGCTGGCGTCATTCTCTGAGGCATTAGATTTCGCAAGGCTACGGGAGTTAGCGGAATCACAATACGGCGCGGCTGCAGCCGAGACGGTGGACAGCTGGCAATTGATGATTACCAGCGAGCAGAACAGTCCAGTTACCGACAAGCTCAAAAAAGTAAATGCCTTTTTTAACCAAAATGTTCGCTGGATGTCCGATCTCAAAATTTATGGACAAGAAGATTACTGGGCAACACCACTTGAGACTCTCGGTGGTCTACAGGCCGACTGTGAGGATTTCGCGATCGCCAAATATGCTTCGCTAATAGCTATGGGCGTAGCTGGTGACAGTCTGCGCCTGGTCTATGTTAAAGCGAATTTACCCGGCGGCAATTCACAAGCCCACATGGTGCTTGCTTGGTACGAAACACCACAATCTGTCCCGCTTATTTTAGACAACATAAATTACTTATTACTTCCCGCTTCAAAGCGTACAGACTTAAAGCCTATATTCAGCTTTAATGCTGGAGACCTTTGGTTGGGCGGTAACAGTCAACCCGCCGCAGCCAAGCCCCAAGCGAGACTCTCTCGTTGGAGTCGAGTACTGGAAAAGATGCGCACAGAAGGGTCTTTAGCCAGCTTTTAGGAGAGCAATATGTCGTTATATAAACAGTTGTGGATCGCAATCGCCGTGCTTATGCTCGTAGTTTTCGGCGTGACTTTTTTTATCAACGGACTCAGCAGTAGTAGCTATCTGGAGCAACAGCTATCCATCAAAAATGAGGACGACGCCAACGGACTAGCGCTCTCATGGTCACAGCAAAGCCTAGACGAAGTGACCTTGGAGGTTCAGTTGAAGACGCTAGCGGACTTGAGCGCCTATGAACTCGTTGAATTCAGAAGTCCGACGGGTAGCCTCGTATATACAAGTCGCCAGACATTACCCGAAGAAACCTATACGCAATGGCTAAAATCATTATTTCCTATTAATTCTATTGTCGGCAGTCACCAGGTCGATAATGGCTGGAATCAGATCGGCACGCTTTATCTAAAAAGTCACGACGGCTTCGCTTATGATGAGTTATGGGCTAGCGGCAAGCGCATGCTATTTGCCATCCTAATTGCCATCGTCATCGCCGGTGCCATTGGTACACTAATACTGCGGGTTATTTTGCGCCCGCTCGATCAGGTGGTCAGTCAAGCAGAGGCCATTGGCGAGCGTCGCTTTATCAGCTTAGACGAGCCTCGAACCACTGAATTTGCACGTGTCACAAGGTCGATGAACGAACTATCGCGGCGCGTCAAAGAAATGTTATTACGTGAATCGCAACGACTTGAACGCAGCCGCGAAGCCAACGAAATTGATCAGCTCACTGGCATCATGCTGCGCGACCCGTTTATGCGGCGCCTACGCGCAAAACTCGACTCTGAAGATAGCGATGCACGCGGTTCAATGGCACTGCTGCGCATCAATAACTTAGCGCAACTCAATCAGCTTTATGGTCGCAATACGCTAGATAATTTATTAAAAGAAATCGGTCACGAACTGCGGAAACTAACCCTGGGCGAAGACGACTGGAACGTTGGACGGCTAAATGGATCTGATTTCTGTATGCTGGCGCCACAAAATTTAGCACCACTTAAGCTAGGGGAATCTATACAACGGACCGTTAGTGCAGTGCTACAGCGTTATTCGCTCGTTGAGACAACAACATTACCTACCGCTTCAGTCGATTATCTCAGCGGCGATAGCATTGGTAGCGTCATGACCGCACTCGATGGCGCCATGATGTCTTCGGATCATCAAGAAGACGCCCCCGTGACACTTGCAACCCGCGGTAGCCAAGCGGTTGTTCCGGTTCGGCAACAGTCAGAATACTGGCTGCGAGAACTCACCACGGCACTCAACGAAAAACGCTTATTGCTGCAGCCATATAGTGTCGTAGATACGAATGGTCAAATCATTCATGACGAGGGCATGCTGCGCATTCGTGGGGCGGACGACATACGCAATGCCGGTGAGTTTATGCCCTGGGTCCATCGTTTAGACTTAAGCGGCGAAATCGATCGGGCGGTTGTACAGTTGGCCTTAGATCAAATTCGCAAGACGGATCGACCCACCTGTGTGAACCTGTCCGCAACCAGCCTGACGGACCCCACATTCAGTATTTGGCTCGAAGAATTACTGATCAAAAATACGCCGCTTGGGTCCAAACTCAGTCTTGAGGTGGGCGAAGCTATGGCCTATGCACATACAGCTGGCTTTAGGCGCCTATCACAGCGTGTCCATACCGCGGGTTGTAAGCTGGGTGTTGAGCACATGGGTTACCGCATTAGCGATATTGGTAAGTTGAGTGAGCTAGGTGTGGATTACATGAAGGTTGACGGTTTATTTATACGCGAAATCGACAGTAACGAAGGCAACAAAGCGCTACTGCGTACCTATGCCAATATTGCGCAGTCGCTGGGGGTTCCTTGCATTGCCGAGGGCGTTAACAACCAGGCGGAGCTAATAGCCGTATTTGAATGCGCTGCTACCGGCGCTACGGGTAAGGGTGTGTCGTAGTCGCGAGACTACACACTCCATTAACAGGACACACCACCGGTGGGCACTTGTCGCCCTGTCGATTGTGCCATCTCAACTGTTATCAGAGCATTCGCGGAGCGAAACAGCCGCGCTAAATTAATCCTTCATCATCGAGGATATCTAGGGCACCTCGGCGCGCGCGTCTGAGCGACTGGCGTTTTAGGATTTTCGCCTGCGCCTCTACGGGCAACTCGGTGAATAAAAACACCTGTTTTTCCATCAGCACATCCATTAAGTCTTCAAGCACACGAATAAAAGGCAAATCAGCCTGATTTAGCTCGTTGTCGTTATCCAAACTGCTTAAAAAATGAGTGAGTTCAACGGCTTCGTCGGCCGTTACCTCGACGTAATCCGTCGCTGCAATTGCACTGACCGCCACAATATTGCCTTGCTCATCTCGTTTGATAAATGCCATTTCACTGGGCTCCTTCACTATGTTGAACTTGCAGTTTAAGACGCCTAGAAATAAACGACCCCCAAGGTCTGGGGCCGTTTGGTTACAGACTGGTCATCAATTAATCGATGATTTTATTTTGGTTTAGCATTTCAGTGAGGATCGCACTGGCATCTGCACCAGTGGAAAGCCCAAGTGCTGCTTCCAGCTCTGCCTCGCTGACACCTTGGAGCGTAATCGTCTGATCAACGCCTTGTTGATCACCCGCATCGGTAATCACCAATTGAGCGTCGCCATCTACAAAGCTCAAAGTCAAGGTGGTATCGTCGCTAAGCAAATCACTGATATTAATAACGTCATTATCAAGGTCGAAATTAGTTATCGTATCGGTATTGTCTGCAACGACATTAGCCAGCTCCCAAACGAAGTCATTGGTAGACGCTAATCCAGCCAAGCTGTCGTCGCCACTAGTCGCTATACCATCATAAACAACGTCTATTGTCGGACCATCATAATCTTTCGTTTTCGCATCAACCCCATAATAGTCAACGTTTTGCGCCTGATTCTGGTCATTATTATGTTCGAAGATCGTTGTTTCCCAATAAACCTTGTCAGTATCAACGTCTGTTATTACTTGCCCTTGGGAATTATAAGTCACGTCGCCAGTGTCAAAATCGTCTTCCACAGCCATCAATGACAACGCACCATCACGCCATTCGCCACCAGGAGATAGTTGCACATCTCCCCCATCCAGATCTTTCACCACACTTGTTTCTGATGCGCGAAGCCCGTTAGCTAGCGTGCCGTCTTCGTTGACTATGGCATTGCTGTCGACTTGGATTTCGGCATTGATCAAGAGATGGACATTGGGGTCCGCAGCGGCGGTGCCTTCATCGAAAGTAAAGAGCATATCCAAAAGGCCTTGGCCATCAGCGCCAAAAGATTCCGCGTCGATCTCCATGATTTGGGCAACACCCTGCGCATCTTCATAATTAAGCACGATGTTAGCGCCACTGTTCAAGTGGCCGTTTAACAGCACCAGTTTAAACGTCGCATTAGCTACTGCGTCATCCAGTTCAGTGAAGCCCTGTCCAGCTAGATCACCGTTGTCTTTAACGTAGGTGTAGTCAAGAATATCCACAACACGCGTGTTAGCTTTATCGTCATACTCATGTTCATGCTTTGTGCTATCACCTACATCTGAGTTTGTTCCAAGCTCCCACAAATAGGTATCTACGTCGATATGACCCCCGATAATGCCGGGGTCTTCAGCGCTAGTGATAGCGACATTTATAGTGCCACTGATCGCATCGCCATCACCATCAGTTGCTGCAACGGTGAACACGAGATCCTCGTTTGGTGGCGTAAAGAGCATCACCATATCTACGCTCGTAATCTTAAGTGAAGACCCATTATCTATAACGGTCAGAACAACTGAGTCCCATACACCATCTGCTGTTGGTACGATGATACCGTCAGCTGCATTAACATTTTCCAGCGTAGCTGCAGCACCCACGGTCTCGCTACCATTGTAGAACTGGTACTGAATCTCCACATCCTGGGGTGCAAATATTCCGAAAACCAACTTGTCAGCATCTGAAATATCAGTTTGGAAATCAAACCTGAGGCCCTCGCCGTCCGCCAAACTATTTGAGTCACCCCCAAGGCCAGTGTTACTGGGATTTACGCTGTCATTGTCTCCAGCTGCACTGACAATTACATTCCCGTAGTCAAAAAACCCTTCCGGGGTTCCTGCAACAATGTTGTTAAAACCTTGAACTACCTCGGTTGTCTCGCCTTCGGCGGCCAGCAGCGTGAATTCATAAGCCCCGATATCCAAGGTGCCTTCAGCCTGCTCTTCGGTATTGAGGACCAGCGTGAATATATCTGTTCCATTCTCATCTGTGCCTGTAAGCGTATATTCGCCGTTATTGTTCACTTGCGAGTATGTAATACCAGTGATAGCAGGCCCTGTCAGCGTGACGCCATTATCAGCCCAGCCATCCGCACCTGGCAAGAGGCCCGTATTAATATCGGAATCGGACGCGCCATTTTCTTGTGTCACATTTAACGATGTGAAGAAACCCGGCACGGGCACATCATCTGTGATGTCTACACTCACCGTTTGGGTGACTGTGGCGCCATCACTATCCGTGACGATGACATCAATAGTGTACAAATTATTTTCTTCAGTCGCTGTGCCGTTGTGGCTGTAGATCGCATCCTGCGTGAACGTC
>CAWUXF010000011.1:0-7743 GCA_963926325.1 uncultured Luminiphilus sp.
GTTGGTTTGTATCACTTTGCCGCCAGCCCCGCTCAATACAGCATGTGCTGCTGCGGTATCCCATTCACAGGTTGGCGCTAGTCGAGGGTAGATGTCGGCCTCTCCTGTGGCGATCTTGAGAAACTTTAGGCTGCTGCCGGCCTGAACCAGCTCGACGCTGCCGTTGATTTGAGCAATAAACTGCTCGGTCGCTTCATTAAGATGGCTCTTACTGGCGACTACTTTAGTGACTTCTTCACTTGATCGTTTATAGCTCAGGGGCAAGCGCGTCCCATCTTCAGTGATTTGGTAAGTGTTGAGCGTTGGCCCGCCTACAAACAGCTGAGACTTTGCAGGAATTCCCACAAATCCTAAGGTCGCTTCACCGTTTTCTATTAGTGCAAGATTGCAGGTGAACTCGTCGTTGCGCTTGATGAACTCTTTGGTGCCATCGAGCGGATCAATGAGCCAAAATATTGAATGGCTTCTTGGTATTGATAAAGAGGCGCTGTCTTCCTCGCTGACAATGGGTATTTCTGGCATAAGCCGTGCGAGTTCGTCTACCAGTATGTTGTGCGCTGCAAGATCCGCTTTCGTCACAGGTGACGCGTCGCTTTTGGTTTGTTCGCCAAAATCGTCGGAGTGGTAGATGCTCATAATGGCATCGCCAGCACGCCACATAAGTTGTTCTAACTGTTTAAATAGAACTTCGTTACCCGCTATAGCTTGAGCTTTGCTCATACTCAAAACTCCAGATCTTCGATTAGTGATGCAACGATCTCATCGACAGTTTTATGTTCGGTGGATACACGAAATTCAGGTGATGTCGGTGCTTCGTAGGGGCTATTGATGCCCGTGAAGTTGGGGATTTCTCCTCGACGTGCTTTTTTGTAGAGACCTTTGGGGTCGCGTGATTCTGCAACTTCGATTGGCGTGTCGACAAACAGTTCCACAAACTCGCCATCGTCAAATATTGAACGCGCCATGTTTCGTTCTGATTCAAAGGGTGAAATAAAGGCGGTAATAACGACTATGCCTGCATCGACCATGAGCTTTGCCACTTCGGCAACACGCCGCACGTTTTCAACGCGGTCGGAGTCGGTAAAGCCTAAGTCTTTGTTAAGACCGTGTCTGACGTTGTCGCCGTCAAGGATGTAGGTCCGTATGCCACGCTCGTGAAGTGCTTTTTCTAGCGCATTGCCAATAGTCGATTTCCCCGAGCCTGAAAGACCCGTAAACCACAGCACCTTGCTGGTATGGCCGTTCATGTGCCGGCGCGCCTGTTTGTCAATGTCGAGCTTTTGGCGGTGGAGATTAGTGCCTCGTCGCAGTGCAAAGTTGATCATGCCGGCAGCAACCGTGTGGTTGCTCATACGATCGATAAGAATGAATCCGCCGAGTGCTGCGCAATCACGGTAGGCTTCAAAGGGAATAGGTTTGTCGGTCTTAATTGACACGACGCACAGATCGTTAAGCTGGAGTTTGCTCGCGGCTAGGTGCTCAAAGGTATTGATATTGATCTTATGCTTGATATCGGTGATTTGCGCATTGACCAGCTGCGTGCCCATTTTTAACCAATAGGAGCGACCGAGATAGCCTGGCTCCTGGTCCATCCAGACAAGGTCTAGTTCAAATTGGTCCGACACTTCACAAGGTGAGTCGGCGGCAACAATTACATCGCCGCGAGAGGCGTCTACTTCACGATCGAGCGTCAGCGTTACCGCCTGACCCGCTTCTGCAGCCGCAAGCGATTTCTTAAAGAGGATAATCTCTTTTACATTAGCGGTTTCGCCAGAGGGTAGAATACGAACCGGTTGCCCAACATTGATGCGCCCGGTGGCTAAGGTGCCTGCAAACCCGCGAAAATCGAGGTTAGGGCGGTTTACCCATTGAACGGGAAAGCGAAAGGCATGATCTATTTTGTGACTACGGGCATCAACCGTTTCTAAATAGCCTAATAATGTTGGGCCGTGATACCACTGAGTCTCTTTAGCACGTTCAATAACGTTTGCACCTTTGAGCGCAGACATCGGTATAGGGGTAATCGATTCGAACGTGAGTTGATCGGCGAAGATTTTATAATCTGCTAGGATCCGCTCAAACACGGCCTCATCGTAGTTGACCAGGTCCATTTTGTTAATGGCCAATACGACGTGTTTGATGCCTAGGGCCGAGCAGATCATGGAGTGGCGGCGCGTTTGTGTCAGAACACCTTGGCGCGCGTCGATCAAAATGACTGCAACGTCGGCAGTTGATGCGCCGGTCACCATATTACGGGTGTATTGCTCGTGCCCCGGTGTATCGGCAACAATGAACTTGCGACGATCTGTCGCAAAGAACCGATACGCAACGTCGATCGTTATGCCCTGTTCACGCTCGGCGGCAAGACCATCAACGAGCATGGCGTAGTCTATATCGCCGCCTTGCGTGCCGAATTTCTTTGAGTCAGCTTTAAGTGCCGCGACCTGGTCTTCAAAAATGAGCTGGGCCTCAAAGAGCATGCGCCCAATAAGCGTACTTTTGCCGTCATCTACGCTGCCGCAGGTTATAAAGCGCAGTGTACTGAGTGATGCTTGTTCGGCGAGATATTCGTTGACGCGCGTTATGGCTGTGTTGTTGGTTGCCATTAGAAGTACCCCTCCTCTTTTTTCTTCTCCATTGACGCGTTGGAATCGGAGTCGATGGCGCGGCCTTGCCGCTCACTTGTTTTTGCACTTAATAGCTCGAGTACCACTGATGCCAAATCGTCGGCATCTGATTCAACAGCGCCGGTAAGTGGGTAACAACCTAGGGTTCTAAATCGCACCTTCTTCATCTCGATTTTTTCATTGGGGAAGAGCTTGAGTCGGTCGTCATCGACCATCAATAACATGCCATCGCGTTCAACAACGGGGCGCTCTGCTGCGAAATAGAGGGGCACTATAGGTATCTGTTCACGGTAGATATATTGCCAAATATCGAGCTCGGTCCAGTTAGAGATGGGGAATACACGAATACTCTCGCCAGGATGCTTGCGGCCGTTGTACTGATCCCATAGCTCGGGGCGCTGATTTTTGGGGTCCCAGCGGTGGCTGGCGGTTCTGAATGAGAACACTCTTTCTTTGGCACGTGATTTTTCTTCATCACGTCGTGCGCCGCCAAATGCCACGTCGAATTTATAATGGTCCAGCGCCTGTTTGAGCCCCTGGGTTTTCATAATGTCGGTGTGCAGTGCCGAACCATGGTCCAGCGGGTTGATATTCTTCTCAACGCCTTCTGGGTTGATATGTACCAATAGATCCATGCCGCTCTCTTGCGCCATGTGATGACGGAAATCATACATATCCTGGAATTTCCAGCGTGTATCTACATGCAGTAGCGGGAAGGGCGGTGGACTAGGATAAAACGCCTTGCGCGCCAAGTGCAGCATGACAGAGGAGTCCTTGCCCACCGAGTACATCATCACGGGATTATCAGCTTGCGCGATGACCTCGCGAATAATATGAATGGACTCCGCCTCAAGCCGATCTAAATGCGTCATCTGTTCGGTACTTGGCTGAATATTGTGGTCGCTCACGTACACCGCAATGTCATTTGGGCTGTGCGAGTATATTTCGAGTGCTAAACGAAGCTTTAAATCCCCTACAAGGACCTGCTCGTTGCTGCGCCACTCGCGCGCCAAAGACCGGCATGATGCGACAAGGTCGCCCGCGGGGAGCACCAAGGTATCTTTTGCTTCATGTTCAAGTAGTAACTTCAGACTGCCGACAACTGAGTCCACGTTTGGACCTTGATCCGCTAGACGGACCCAGCGGCGTCCATTTCGGGCATCATTGGCCACCAAGAAGCGCGTCCCCTCTGCCTCAAAGAGCGATGTGAACAGCACCGTTGTTCTCTTTTTGCGAGCGCGATCGATGATTTGCTCGGTCACCAGCTGCTTTGCCGGCCGGTCGTGTTCATCTTTGAGCGAATCATGACTTAATAAGGGAAAGTCGAGCTGGTTTTCGGCGACCCAACGTTCAGTCTTCTTTAGCGCGGCTGCGTCATCTGTGCGCCAGAGCTTTAAAGACAGCGCTCGAGAGCTGAGGCATTGATTGGTTTGGAGTATTTCAGTGATATGCATGCTATGTCGCAATATGTATTAATTTGATAATCAGTCTATATAATATCTATATTTCGGTCAATAGGCGCATAAAATAGTATAAATACACAGATCGCGACATTGCATGCGTGAGGTCAGCGCCGCATTTTTGAATGCAATCATGTTGTGTCGTTTGCTGTTGGGGGAAATGATTTTTTGATGTTGGGCGGGTCGTCAAATAGCCCAAGCGGGAGCCATTTGGCGCCTTTTTGGCACCTTTTTGGCCCCTTTGCTATTTTCGCGATCATTGCCAATGTATCGGCTGTGCAGGACGAAAAATCAACCTGACTATTCGTAAGTTTCCAGCAGCTCAGCGCTGTGTGTGGTTGTCCAGCTCGGGTTGTAAAAATAGCCCCGGCCAACTTCGATCGGACTCAGCGGCAACAATTCTTCATTGTCTGAAGCGCCAAAGTCGATATGAGCTGGCCCGGAAAATACATTGATGGCGCGAGGGTTCTGTACCCGATTTCGAATTAGCTGCTTGACCTCGGGTAAGTTCGGGCCCATAGACGGAAAGAATCGCACCGAGTAAAGCCAACCAAACTGCGGTGCGACAGAGTCTTCTTCTTTTTTGTCCAGCTTGATCGACAAGTCAAGCAAGCGATAGCCTTCGCGAGCCACGGTGCCACGAACGTCCGAACCGACGCCTATGGGTTTTAGAACAGGATGCAGTGGCGGTACTCGGGTCAGGTTGATGGAGGCAATTTTTTTCGGCCAGCCGAAGTATTGACCAAAGGTCATAGACCAATCTCGAGTGACCCACAGTGCCGTCATAAAGCAACCCGGCTCGCCTTTATAAGAACAGCGAACAGCCACCACACCCTCGGTGTAGTGAGTTCGTTCTGGATTGCTGGAGTTCAGGCCCGGATTGCTACCCGGGACGCAGAACAGTTCATTAACGATGGCGAATGCGCGGCCCTCCGGGTCGGGTTCTAAAGGTGCCGGCAGAAATTTTGCCACTTCGTTTACGTCGGCGCGATAGTCCACGAACAGGAACTGACCGCCATAGTGATGGGGTGTTTCGGTTACCAGGCTTGCCTTACCGTCTGGCGTAAATGGCAGGCTGGATCCTTTCAGATTAAACGGAATTCGATTTGTCATGCGGTAATACCTCAGATCAGAAATGAGTACTGGCAACATGCGCTGCCGCTTGTCGGAATGCGCGCCAACCCACCCATAGCAAAAGTACCGCTAAGGGTGCAGTGATCGAAGACACAATTGCCAGAGACATGCCAGTGTCTGCGTTATTATGAAAGCCATAATCGGTAACCATCGCTACCAGGGCAGACCCAAACCTAAAGCCTGCCAGGCTTAGAAAAAACAGACAGACCGCCGAGCCGATTGCAGGTATGAGATCAGTCATTCAGCTGCTCCTGAGTAAACGCGTTGTTGAAAAAAACCAGCCGAATTTCACCTAGCCACAAACCGGTATCTCCTGCCGCCAGTCCTAAATTTCGAGTCAGGTAAGTTGACATCCAGCCTAGATTGACCGCTTTTTAGCGCGTTCGGAGCAATCAGATTACGCGTAATATCAACATAGCCACGCATGATATCTTTCTCAGATTGACGTGTTTGTATGCGCGTGTTGCGCAAGCAAGTCCCGCAGTTGCAGCTGACTACTTTTGAGTGCCGTCCTTGCGACATCGTTCATACGGGCAGGTGTCCAGCCCGGCAACCAACCCGGCGTGACTTTTACTGATTCGAACATCATAAGTTTATTAACGCGGGTCTCAATTTCATCAATAACTCGGTGGGTAAACGGGCAGCCCACCTCGGTAAAAGTAATGCCAATATCCAGATGCCGACCTGTCGACTCAACCCCGGTTATGAGCCCGAGATCAACAATCGAAACTCGGTGTCCACCGGCAGCCATGCATGGGTCCGCTACCTCGTTCAGCGCACTCCAAACGGCGTCAATTTGCTGGTCAATACTAGGCACTCTGTCGTGCCTCTCGTGTCGACTTCCAGGGCGTCCGTAAACCCTGAGAACGAGCTTGTGAGAACGAATCCTTTGCCAGTCGCTGTTGCAGTTGATCTGTATCGATGCCGTGCAGGCGCGCCAAGTTTCCGCCCATGACAAGCGCGCGAGCCTCATCGGTCAGTTGCAACGGCGCGTCTTCCGGCATTTGAAAGCTGAGCAGTGCATTTATCACAACTTGCGGATGCGGGTTCACTGCGGCCGAAGCGTAGATCACCCGTTCAAAACCACCGGCCGCAAAGAATGCAGAAAACAGCTTCGCCTGGTGCGGTGGATCGAGGATTGTAAACAGCATGGATGCTTCCATGGTCACAAAAATATTGGGATGGTTTTGCAGCAACATGACGGTCTCATCAACAAACATGAAACCGGCATGAACAATTTGGAAGTTGAGCTCTGGAAAGCAATTGGCGGCGGCTGAAATGTCATCCACCAACATACCTTCGCTAGAAATAGGCCCGATAGGCAAAGCCTTATGCACGGCAATATTGTGAATACCATGATCCCTTGCGTACTCGAAAATGGGGAAGGCAATGTCCTTTGAGTCCATTCGCCAGCTTTCTGTGAAACCGTCTACGTAGCGGGAAGGATAAAGCTTGATGCCGTCTGCACCCTGCTCATAGCATTGCTTCAGGGTTTGCATCACTTTGGCGGGCTCGTCAAAAAGATCCACGCAGCCATACCAAATAACGCGATCCGGAAAATGCTTCTTCAGCCAGGCACCTTTTTCATTGGTCACTAAACCATCATGGTAGGCGTCATAGATAGGTGTTGAATGAACGCAACATACATCGGTCACACTCTCCAGCAGCATGGTTTCTAGGAACTCCATGGGCTGCCAGTTATGCTCCCATTCTTCGCGGGAAAGCGCGGCACTCGCAGGATTTACCACGGGGTGAAAGCTGAACATGACGTCGTTGAAAATCTCGCCAAAACGACCATTTAGGTTCGGCTTTTCAAAATTGTAGGGATGACATACGCCATCAATGATAAAAGGCTTTTTCATATGACCTCCTGTGCTTGTTCGCGCTGACAGGGCACATGAAACTTGCGTCTATCGGCCGCGCCGCGCGATCCCACTTGATATTCATAGCATATGAGTTGCCATAAAGCTCGAGATAAAAAACTAAGCGTGGACAGAAGTCGGCAGCATTTTTAGCGTTAATTGTCTCCCCGCGGTGGGGCAAGCCTTCGTCAGGATTTAATTTATCGGATCAATGTAGTTCCTGATCACCCGCGTTCTCTGGCCGAGCGGCGTGATGATATTCCAGCTATCGCCAATTCGCTTATCCATCGCCTCTCGCCAGATCAAACCTGGCAGCTTACTCAGTCTGCAATGGAGCGTCTTAGCCGCTGGCATTACAAAGGCAATAGTCTCGAATTGCGTAATGTTCTGGCCCGCGCCACTGTGCTGGCTGAGGCCCACGTTATAAATCTGAATTTAATTAATAAATGTTTTGATACTGATCAACCAGCCAACGACCTTTCAGGGCGATAGGCCGATATTTCGCAAATTTCTGCAGTTCAGCTATCAAGGCCAGTGAGGCAATCTACTCCCAACAGGTGTCGGCAATTGTCGTAGATTTACAGGCGCGCTGCTGGGCGGATCCGATGTCATCAGCGAAACATCGTCTGCGAGCTTGAGTGATTGCGAACCCGCTTATTT
>CAWUXF010000012.1:0-36518 GCA_963926325.1 uncultured Luminiphilus sp.
GCTTCGTTTGCATAAATATTGCCAACCCCCACAACCACCTTGCCGTCCATCAAAAATTGTTTGATCGGAATCTTACGCTTGCGGCTCTTGCTATAGAGATACGCCCCATTAAAAGCGTCGGACAACGGCTCGGGGCCCAAATGGTCTAATAAGGGATGGCGGTCTGACTCCAACCAATGAAAGCTCCCGAAACGGCGCGGATCGTTATATCGCAAACAGAGGCCATTATCTAAAACAACATCGATATGGTCGTGAAAAAGCGGCGGACTAGCCACAGGCATAAGACGCAGCGAACCCGACATACCCAAATGGATCATTAATGCGCCTTGCTGAGTGTCTAACAAAAGATATTTTGCGCGTCGGCGAGCTGCAATGAACTGCGCCCCTATTAGCAGCGCCGCCAAATTAGCAGGTACTGGCCAGCGCAAGCGGGACTCCCGAACAATGACATCAGCAATCCGGCGGCCTTCAATGTGAGGCGCGATACCGCGACGCGTCGTTTCAACCTCGGGTAGCTCAGGCATAACGGCTCCTATACATTATTGGCATCAATGACAAAAACTTATAACGCACTCAGTGCATTAAGTTGGGCAATGGACTATCTGCTCAAAAACACATTTATGTTAAATGCTAATGCGTTTGTTCAATGCTAAAAACAAAAAACCCCGGGCAAGACCGGGGTTTTCATTAATACCAAGCAAGGCTTACTTAATTTTGCCTTCTTTGTACATCACGTGCTTACGAGCCACTGGATCGTACTTTTTCATTTCCAGTTTATCGGGGGTCGTTCGCTTATTTTTGTCGGTAGTATAAAAATGACCTGTACCGGCAGACGAGTTCATTCGGACTTTTTCACGCATGGCTCAGCTCCTCAGACTTTTTCGCCGCGAGCACGAAGCTCGCCGAGAACGTTTTCAATGCCCAGTTTGTCAATAATGCGCATACCTTTAGAGGATACACGCAAACTAACAAAACGCTTTTCAGACTCGACCCAAAAACGGTGGTTGTGCAAATTCGGCAAGAAGCGACGACGGGTGCGGTTCTTGGCGTGAGATACATTGTTTCCGGTGACCGGACGCTTGCCGGTGACCTGACATACTCGTGTCATGGTGTTGCCTGTGGGTAAATTAAAAGGGTGCGCTTTATACCAAACCCTGAGGGTAGGCGCAACCACATAGACAAAAACAGCGCTAAATTTCCCCTAATTGCGCCAGCGAGCACGTCTCACCATGCCCAACTATTAAATGATCGAGCAGGCGAATATCGACCAACGCGAGTGCCTCCACCAGCCGCTGGGTGATCAATCGATCTGCGCGACTAGGAAAAACCGTCCCGCTGGGATGATTGTGCGCAACGATAACCCCGGTAGCACCTAGCAGAAGCGCGCGTGCGACCACTACACGCGGGTATACCGCCGCACCATCGACCGTGCCGGCGAATAGATCTTCGCAGGCGATCAGCCTATTGCGGCTATCTAGAAACAACCCACAAAAAAACTCTCGTTGACGTAGCGCAAAGTGCTGTAACAGAAATTGCTCGCAACTGGCGGGGGAGCACAACGCATCACCACGCGCGAGCGGCTCTAGTGCCAACGCTTTAGCTAACTCCAGCGACGCCGCCAACTGATCCAGTTTTGCGACACCGACACCTCGCAGATGAATACGCGCCGATAACAAATCAGTGACGACGCCACGCAAGCCGCCGCGTCCACCATGCAGATGGTCCAGCAGTATCGACTGGCTGCCAGCGTTACCAGCGCCTAAAGCGCGAACCAGCAATAACAGACCCCTGCCATCCAATTGTGAGAACTGTGTCACACAAGCCTCTGACTCTCCCAAAGTGTTAATGTCCAAAACACTTCCCAAGTGCTATTCTAATCACCATTTTAATTACCAAACTGGTCCAAATGGGACATCTTTTTAACCGCAATATCATCATTGCCGTCAGCGGCGGTATAGCCGCCTATAAAGCGGCCGAATTAGTGCGCCTGCTCCGTAAGCAGGGGGCCGAGGTGCGGGTGATCATGACCCGCGGGGCATCTGAGTTCATCACCCCATTGACGTTGCAAGCGCTCTCGGGACAGCCCGTGTATACCGAGTTGCTAGATGAAACTGCAGAGGCCGGCATGGGTCATATCGAGCTGGCCCGCTGGGCAGACGTTATGTTAGTCGCCCCCGCAACCGCCGACACCTTAGCGCGTCTAGCGCAAGGGCGAGCGGACGATCTACTCACCGCTGTTGCACTGGCCACCCCAGCACCGCTGTTTGTCGCGCCGGCAATGAACCAACAGATGTGGCACAACCCCGCCACCAGCGCCAATATCGACCAGCTAGCCGCCAGAGGTATCACCATCGTCGGGCCTGGTGTCGGCGAACAAGCTTGTGGTGATATAGGATCGGGACGCCTTCTTGAGCCCGCCGCTATCGTCTCTGCGTTGAGCATGCACTTTGATCGTCAGCAACTGGCCGGCAAACGCGTTGTCATTACCGCAGGTCCGACTCGGGAGGCGCTCGACCCAGTACGTTTTCTCAGTAATCACAGTTCTGGAAAAATGGGCTTTGCCCTGGCTCGAGCCGCCAAAGAAGCCGGTGCGCAGACAATACTGATTGCCGGGCCAGTGAATTTGGCCACACCCAGCGGCGTGGAACGCCACGATGTCACCACGGCTTTAGATATGCTTGCCGCCGCCGAAACTGCCGCACTCGGAGCAGACCTATTTATTGGCGCAGCAGCCGTTGCGGATTTTCGTCCCGCAAACATCGCTGAGCAAAAAATCAAAAAACAAAGCGGTGACCCCTTTACATTACAACTTATACAAAACCCCGATATTATCGCGCAGATAGCGTCGCTACCTGCGGCACCGACATTGATGGTTGGATTCGCGGCAGAGACCGAACAAGTAGAATCGCATGCGGCAAGTAAACGCATCCGCAAGGGGTTAGATGTTATCGTCGCCAATGATGTATCTCGCAGTGATATCGGATTTAATAGTGACCAAAACACCGTTACAGTCATTGACAGCCAAGGCGCACGAACTTTGCCGACCGCGTCCAAGCAACAACTAGCACTCTGGCTGATTGAGGTATTTGCAGACCGGCTGACTGAAAAGTGTGAGCAATCAGAACAACAAGGAGGACGCCCGTGAGTCAACCGGAAATTCGATCCAGTGATGCCGATGTTGTCGTTCAAAAAGATGCGGCCCGCGACCTATTGGTCAAGGCGCTAGCGATGATCGCCATACCCCTTGTTCTAGCGTTGCTTTGGATCGGCATGGTACGCGAACAAAACCTCAAAAACAGCGCTTCGAGGGCCGTCGCAACAGCGGCTGTGGCACAGCAAGCATCGACCCTTGCCAGTCAGGTAGATGGCGTCAACTTCCGCCTACAGGCGCTTGCAGAGCGCCTGCCGGACAATACCGATGGCGGCGACCGCCCCGACTTACTGAGCGCATTCCCAGAAGCACAGGCGGCGATCATTGTCCCGCTTGATGATTTAGGCACCGTCCCGCTCACGCCGGAACAACTTGGACATAACACTCACATTGGCATCGACTTAATTCGACGCACCTATGCGGGTGAAACATCAGGACCCGAGGCCCTACTCACTGAGCGGGGCGGGATAATTCTCTATGCGAACGTTTATGGCAAAACGGAACCTAAGGGCGTCATACTGATAGAAATTGATGCGGATGTATTACAACGCAGCTTAAGTAATGAGACCAAAGCAGGCACTTTTGCGCTCGTTCAGGGGCTCTCGACAGATAAATTCCTGATCGCAGGCACGGCCTTAAAAAGCGGCCAGATTGCAGCGCAAATCAAGGTCGCAAACACATCGTGGGAGCTACAGTTTCAACCCTCGGCGAGCTGGGTTAGCCAGACGACTCCAGGCTGGATGGGCCTGCTAATCCCAATAGCGCTAATACTTCTCGGGCTTGTCATAGGCGCCTATTATTTATTGTGGGGTACACCATTGCTACTTCGCCAAGAAGTAGATCGCATCTTAGAAGCTGCCGAGCTTCGCTCAACCATGACCCTTCAGGTACCCGAACTACAGCCTTTGGCAAAGTTGCTTCGTCAGTTGAGCTTGCTGAGTCGTCGCCAGCTGATTTCTGCTGCACGTGCAGAAAAAGACAGCCAGCAGTCACAAAATCAGCCCGTAAACGCTGATGCAGCAAATAGTTCGGGAGCGATTACGAGCGAAAACTACTCGCCAGAGAACCTCGACGAGGAATCCGTTGATACCGACGATGGCATTCCTGCGCATATATTCCGGGCCTACGACATTCGCGGTGACGTCAACACCGAACTCACTATCGATTTAGTAGAAAGAATCGGCAACGCTATAGCGGTTCTGGCGCCTCAAAAAGAAATCAATACACTGCTTCTCGCCCACGATGGAGATCCTGGCAGCGAGCAGATTCGAACCGTTCTAGTCAAGTCACTGCTCGCCGGGGGTATTGACGTTATGGATATAGGATTAGCGCCAGCGCCACTGCTCTATTTCGGCACCCATGAAACCGACGTTAGCTCAGCCATCATGATTACCGGCAGCCAACATGATGATAATATCAACGGATTCAAGCTTATCTTTGATCACTCTGTAGTGTCTGGCGATGGTATTGAAGAAATCCTCAGTACCGTCCGCGCAGGGCACAAAGCGACCGGCAGCGGGCGCACCATCAAACGTGATCTAGAAGCGGATTATGTTGACAAAATAGTCATGGATGTCGGCCTCGCCTTACCGAAGAAAATTGTAGTAGATGACCACTTTGGCGCCGCGGGAAGACTCGCACCTGATTTATTCTCAGCGCTTGGCTGCGAGGTCGTTAGTCTCAAATCTTCGGACAGGGCGCGCGATAGGCAGACATGGACCCTAGAAAAGACCTTAAAGGTGCTTGGCGAGAGTGTTGTTGCTCAAGGCGCCGATTTGGGCGTGTTATTTAATAGCGATGGTGACTGCGTTCATACCGTCACAAATAGCGGTGCCGCGGTGCCCGCCGATCGCCTACTGATGATTCTTGCCCAAGATGTACTTGCACGTAATCCGGGGGCTGATATTGTCTACGACGTAAAGTGCTCGCGACACTTCGCGCCCTTCATTACGCGTGCCGGCGGTCGAGCGTTGATGAGTCGTAGTGGGCATGCCTTCATCCGAGAAAAGGTCCGCGAAACTGGCGCATTGCTGGGCGGTGAGTTTTCAGGGCACATATTCTTAAGCGAGCGCTGGTATGGTTTTGATGATGGCATTTATGCCGCGGCGCGCTTAGTTGAACTGCTCAGCACTACCAATGAGAGCTTTGATTCGCTGTTCAATAAGTTGCCACCATCCGTCAGCACGCCGGAAATCATACTGGCGGCAGATGCTAAAATACGTCGCCGGTTATTACGCTCATTAGCGGCTAACGCCAATTTCCCTGGCGCACGAATCACTACCTTAGATGGTATGCGTATTGACTACTCAGACGGCTGGGGCTTAGTGCGAAGCTCTAGCTCAGAGGAGGCGTTGACGTTTCGATTTGAGGGCAACGACGAAACAAGCCTAGCCCGTGTACAAGGCGTTATACGCAAAGCCATTCTTGAATTTGTTCCCGACCTTGCATTGCCTTTTTAATCCGCGCAAAGTTGCGGTTTGAATAAACCAAACGAGCTGTTAAGCCTATGTCTCTGACTCGCGAGTCCGCTGGAAATTTTGCCCGTGTATTGACCGAATCGCTGCCTTATATACAGCGCTTCACGAACAAGACATTTATTATTAAATTTGGCGGCAACGCCATGATAGATCCGGCGCTGCATGAAAGCTTTGCGCGCGATGTCGTGCTCATGAAATTGGTAGGTATGAATCCAATTATCGTGCATGGTGGCGGCCCACAAATTGGCAAGTTACTGACAAGACTCAATATCGAGAGCGAGTTTGTTGAGGGCATGCGGGTCACAGACGAGCACACCATGGATGTGGTAGAGATGGTGCTTGGCGCCAGTGTTAACAAAGAAATCGTCGACAGCATTCACCGCAACGGTGGCCGCGCGGTTGGACTTACAGGCAAGGATGGCAAGCTACTGCAGGCGCGAAAGCTGCGTGGCAACTGGGGTCTTGAAGGCACACCAGAAATCGGCCAAGTTGGTGAGGTTGAGAGTATTGATACGGATGTACTTAGCGTACTGCTTGATAGTGACTATATTCCCGTTATTGCCCCCGTTGCCGGTGGGGTAGACGGGCAAACCTACAATATCAATGCAGACTTGGTCGCCGGCAAACTGGCCGAGGTGCTACGCGCTGAGAAGCTCATCTTGCTCACCAATGTTGCAGGCTTGCTGGATCGTGATGGCCAAACACTCACAGGCCTTAGCACACCGGAAGTTGATGCTTTAATCGAAGACGGCATAATTACCGGCGGCATGTTACCTAAAATCCAATGTGCACTCGATGCAGTCAAAGGCGGCGTCATTAGCGCGCACATAATTGATGGGAGAGTACCCCATGCCGCATTGCTAGAGATCTTTACGGACGCAGGTATTGGTACCCTTATCACGAACGAGAGCGCACCAACGGCGAGTTGAGCATTGCGCCTTGGCGCATGACTAGCTAGCATCAATGACTTCATACCGAGCACCCTAATCCTATGCCACAGCGCCGATCCGATCGCCGACAACAGATTTTGCAAGCCCTTGTTTCAATGCTCGAAGCAAGCCCAGGGGGCCGCATAACAACGGCAAAGCTCGCCGCTGAAGTGGGCGTTTCTGAGGCGGCGCTTTATCGCCATTTCCCGTCTAAAACCAAGATGTATGAGGCATTAATTGAATTTGTCGAAGAGACATTATTCACACGAATCACCTTAATTGTCGCCGAAGAACAGGACGCGCTGGCTCGCTGCCAAAAGATTTTGCTGCTGCTGCTGACCTTTTGCGAACGTAATCCAGGTATCACGCGCATCCTCAATGGCGATGCGCTTGCAGGGGAGACAGAACGCTTACATGTTCGCATCGCACAAATCTTCGAACGCTTAGAAACGCAATTACGACAATGCTTACGTCAAGCGGAGGTAGAAGAACACCAACGTACCAGCATTCTGCTTGCCGACGCTGCGAATTTAATGTTGGCGTGCGCTGAAGGTCGTATTAGCCAATTTGTGCGCAGTAACTTTAAGCGCTCTACCACCGAGGGCTGGGCCGCTCAGTGGCAAGTAATAACAGAGACAATCATGGTGCCAGTGCCTAGCTAATCGGCGCTAGCCAGTGCCGCTACTTACACATTCGCCCGCTGATCAATATTTGTTGGCCGCAGGCGCTGCAAGATTTCGCCGCAGCGTAATCACATCTTGGAGGAGGCGCAGCCGCTCAATATCTAACGCATATTCGCCATAAACTTTATCAACCTCAGCCTGACGGTCATCAATCGCTTTCTCGGTGCCAACAATCTCACGCTTGAGTACTTCGATTGACTCCAGCTCTACAGGCTGAGGCATTAAGCCTTCTCGCTCACCCGTCGCAATATTTGCTTGATAATTTTCAACTTTTTGACGCAAAGAACGCCGATTGCTTTTCAAAATTGAAATACGAATATTAAGGTCACGAAGCGAGCGATCACGTGCAGCCTCGACATCCGCTACGGTACTATAACGGCGGAGTAATAATTCATCCCACTGCTGTAAGCGCGCTTCCTCAGCTTTAGCCTGATTGGCAACACGCTCACTCAGCGCTCGATCTTCCCGCTCTTCGGGTGTCAGCTCACGCGGCACAACTTCGATGACCATGCCGTCATCATTGAGCACTTCGTAGCCATAAGGTGCGTACTCAGGCGGCACGGTCCAATTGACGACTACGATGCCATCGGCATTGTGGTAACGATATAAATTACCCGCAAAACTCGGCACGGCAAATATAATCATCAGGGCTGCGCTTAAGCCAACCCAATGAACACGATGTCCCATAACTTTATACTCCGTAGCGGTCTCGATAGCGCTCCATTGCCGCTAACTGCTCTCCATTGCTCCCAGTGTCTATCAACCAGTCGATAATGTCATGCATCGTAATCACACTGAGCACTTCGAGACCCAGTGCTTCACGCACGTCCTGAACTGCAGATTGCTCACCCACGCCGCGCTCACAACGGTCGAGACCAATCAGTACTGTTGTCGGATCAGCACCCGCCGCTCGAATCAGCGCCACCGACTCTCGAATAGCCGTGCCGGCCGTAATCACATCGTCTACGATAGCTACGCGTCCCACAAGCGGCGCACCAACAAGCGCACCGCCTTCCCCATGTGCTTTAACTTCTTTTCGATTGAACGCATAAGGGATATCCAGCCCATGGTGCTCGGATAACGCCACCGCCGTCACCGCCGCGAGCGGGATGCCTTTATAGGCCGGGCCGAATAATAAATCAGGCAGTGTGTTAATGCCTGTCAGTGTCGCTGCATAACACTGCCCAAGCGTTGCCAGTGCAGCACCGCTACTAAAGCCACCCGCGTTGAAAAAGTAGGGGCTGATACGCCCAGACTTAAGGGTGAATTCACCAAATCTGAGTACATTACAATGGATAGCAAGGTCGATGAATGATCGCCGCGCCATGATAACCTCGGCCTTAAGAACGCTAGACATTAAAAACCCCTCTAAATACCCAAATAAATTGCCGCTTTTTCACTTCACCCAAACTTTAACGATAGGGTCGGCGGCGCTGATTGCCGTATGATATCGGGGTATCAGAGGTAGGACTAGCAATGCGTATTATCAGTTTAGTCGTTGAAGGGCTCGAACAGGCTCGTGACGCGGGCCTTTACACATGGTTGCTCGCACAGGATGCGGACATTATTTGTCTGCAGGATACCCGTTGTTCCGAATACTCACTTAAAGGAAACGATTTTTTTCCCAGCGAATACAACGCTTATTTTTGGGACGATATTGACGATCATCAACGCAATGGTGTCGCTATTTATTGCCGAGATTTGCCCAAGGCCATTATAACAGGGCTTGGCTTTTCCGACTTCGACTCCAGAGGGCTCTATATTCAAGCCGACTATGGCAATTTGAGTATTGGATCACTGCTGATGCCAAGTGCGTTGCCCGGTGAAAATGCGCGTGCTGAAAAGGCCGTTTTTATGCAACAGCTCGAAGAGCATCTACAAAAGATACGTAATAAACGCCGTGAATTTATTCTCTGCGGTGGCTGGGAGCTGGCACATCTGCCTATCGACGCAGAGGAAGCGGGTAACCGGACCGACATTCCAGGATTTAGTCACGAAGAGCGTAGCTGGCTGACGAATATTTATCAGCGTGGTTATACGGATGCCTTCCGCACTTTCAGCGCAGATCCAGAGGAGTTTTCTTGGTGGCCTGAAGGCGATGAAGCGGGCGGTATTCGCAGCGACACCCAGATTATTTCTAATGGGCTATCTGATCGTGTTGAGTACGCGTCAATTTATACAGCTGATGCTTTCTCGTCACATGCGCCGGTTATCATCGATTACGACGTCGCGCCCTAGCGGGTGCATCGAACCCCAAAGGCAAGGACATACACAAGTGTAAGTCGCGGCAAACGCCGCGACATTAACAATGTGCAGGCCCTGGCAGTTTATCCGGCTAACGCTGCGCGCTGTGCCGCTATGATTTCGGCACCGGCGAGCTGCGCTGAATCGAGTACAGCATTGAGTTCATCGCGGCTAAAAGTGGCGCCCTCTGCCGTACCTTGTACTTCGATCAAACCACCGTCCTCAGCGAGTACAACATTCATATCGCTATCCGCGCTTGAATCCTCAAGGTAATCTAAGTCGACTACCGGCATGCCCCGCCAGACACCTACGGATACTGCGGCAATCATTTGCTTTAATGGATCAGTCTTAAGTGTGCCTTTGCGCTGCAAACCATTAAGCGCGTCGACGAGCGCTACGCAGGCACCTGAAATCGCCGCGGTACGCGTGCCGCCATCCGCCTGTATAACATCACAATCCACTACGATGGTGTATTCCCCCAGCAGCTTGAGATCAACCGCAGCGCGGAGCGAGCGTCCGATCAAACGTGATATTTCTACAGTGCGACCTGACTGCTTACCCCGCGCAGCTTCACGATCCATTCGCGAATGCGTAGAGCGCGGCAACATACCGTACTCAGCAGTCAGCCAGCCACTGCCTTTGCCGCGCAAGAAACCCGGCACACCGGGCGTAACTGAAGCATTACAAAGGACTTTAGTATTGCCAAAAGCAACCAATACCGAACCTTCAGCATGGCAAGTGAAATGGCGCGTAAAACTAATTGGTCGCATAGCCTGGGGCGTTCGTCCACTTGGTCGCTGTGGATTTGATGAAGTGGTCTCTGTTGCATGAGTCTGTTCGTTCATAACGGGGAACCTCGTGGCGGGAAAACTTACTGGTAGACTGCGGGCTGTCAAAACACATAAGGGAGCACAGCGTGACGCAGAGTATGACTGGATTTGCCCGCGGCAGTGTAACAACCGACTCCGCCGCGGTCACGGTTGAGGTGCGATCAGTTAACAATCGTTTTCTCGATTTACATTTTAGGATGCCAGATAACGTGCGTGCATTGGAGCCAGCCCTGCGCGAGGCCGTCACTAAGGTCATTACACGGGGCAAGGTAGAAGTTCATATTAAAGTACAAGAAACCCAATCTCTAAGTGCTATTGCCGTCAATGAAGCACGGCTTAACACCTGGATTACGGCGCTTGAACAAGTCTCAGAGGCACTACCCAACGCGCTAGCACCCGACCCACTTGCCTTGCTTATGGCGCCCGGTGTATTAGAGTCCGCCGAGGCAGACACTGAGCTCCTGACAAAGGCGGTATTGGCAGCCCACCGCGAAGCCTTGGTCGGCCTGGTAGAGCAACGTCGGCGAGAGGGGGCCCAACTGGCCAATATGGTCAGCGGTCGTGTGTTAACAATGCGTGAACAGCTGGCAGCACTCAGAGTACAGCTGCCAGCACTCAGGGACGCTCAGCGGCAGCGAATACTTGACCGGATTGCCGGAGCGGGCCTCACCCCTGACGACAAACGGCTTGAAGAAGAGCTCGTCTATGTTGCGCAACGCGCCGACGTGGACGAAGAAATGGATCGCATCGATGCGCATCTAGACGCGATTGAGCAGTCACTGCAGGGAAATGCACCCTGTGGTCGGCGATTGGATTTCTTAATGCAAGAGCTGAATCGCGAGGCCAATACCCTATCTTCAAAGTCGACCGCTTTAACGACCACCAATACCGCAGTGGAGTTTAAATTGCTCATCGAGCAGATGCGCGAGCAGATACAAAACATCGAATAACACCGCGGGGAACCGCCACGCAGCTAAAGGCTTAAGCCCGCTAGTGCCGGTAGGTCTGATCAAAAGTAGCGACAAAGTCGCTCAGCTGCCAGCACACCAATATCCCGTTGGAGGACTGTATGACACATGCGCTCATACGACAGTTTTTGGTGCTCAGCGCGCGCCGAGATCAACGCACGTCAGTACTGGGCGTCGTGATAAATGCTCTGGACATCCTCACAGGCATTGAGTAAATCGAGCAGCTTCTCAAACTGAACGACGTCATCCCCAGAGATCAGCGTTTCACCTTTGGGGACAAACTGAATTTCATCGATCTCAAACTCAATATCAGGATACGACTCCGTCAGCGCATTGCGCGCCTTCGCGTATTCAGTATTGGGTGCTATAACCGTCAGTATGTCTGCCGCAGCCTCAACCTCGGTAACATCGACATCAGCCATCAAAAGGGTCTCGAGTACATGGTCTTCGTCCCCTGGAAAAACAAACACCGCGGCGTGATCAAACATGTGCGCAACCGTGCCCGGCGTGCTAATTTTTCCTTTACCTTTCGAGAAGGCTGGGCGCACATCACCGATGGTGCGATTAGGGTTATCGGTTAAGCAGTCGACTAACAACATCGTGCCACCCGGACCAAAACCCTCGTAGCGCGCCGTCTGAAAATCCTCCCCTGCGCCCGAGCCGGCTTTGTCTATTGCTTTTTCAATGACATGAGAGGGGACTTGGTCTTTCTTCGCGCGTTCGATGAGTGACCGCAGCGAAAGATTTCCATCGGGGTCAGTGCCGCCCGCCTTGGCGCTGACATAAATCTCGCGACTATATTTTGAATAAACAGATGTTTTCGCGGCGGCAGTTTTCGCCATAGAGTCTTTACGATTTTGATAGGCGCGGCCCATAACATGGCTCCGATAGCTGAAATCTAGAATACACGCAGTTTAACTGGAAACCAGCTGCTACGGTAAGTAGCCCATTGCGCGGTGCGCAAATGGGCGCTGCAGCCAATGAGACAAACACATAGTCTCTGCGCCAAGCGACTTCACCACGCGTAATCTACCCCGGTCTGCACAGAAAGCGCGTAAAACGCTCAAAATCACTTTCTTGATATAGAAATACCACGCATCTAATAGACAATTTTCTGGCATGATTGACGGCGGCTGGGCAAAACCCAAGCCGATCACCACGTGCACCAGGAGCAGTCGACGTGACAGACATAGCAGAAACCAGCATCGGATCCTCAGCCGCGCGCTCAAGAGGGCAGCTATTCACCGTCTCTGCACCCAGTGGTGCAGGCAAAACCTCACTAGTTCAAGCCCTGCTGGACGAAGAGAAAGACCTGCGCGTATCCGTATCCCATACCACCCGCCCGCAACGTCCGGGTGAAGTTGACGGCGTCAATTATCATTTTGTCGATCGCGATACTTTTTTGCAGAAGCAAAAAGCGGGTGAGTTCATCGAGGACGCCGAGGTCTTTGGCAACCTATACGGCACCTCACGGGTCCAAATCGAAGCGCTACAAACGCAAGGATTTGACGTCATTCTCGAAATTGATTGGCAGGGCGCGCAACAGATGCGCGGTGTCGCCCCAGATACCTGCGCTATTTTTATACTGCCCCCATCAAAAGAGGCACTTGCTCAGCGTTTATATGGTCGCGGTCAAGATGAAGAGGCCACCATTGCCAAGCGCATGGCAGAAGCCGTGAGCGAACTGTCGCATCATGCCGATGCCGACTTTTTAGTGCTAAACAAAGACTTTGACAGGGCGCTGGGGGACTTGAGGGCCGTTATTCGCGCCCAACGGCTGTCACGCAGCCGCCAAACGCAGGCGCTTGCCGCGACGCTCACCGATCTGCTGGGCAGCTAAAGTGTAAAAAATACCCTTCTCCGTGTCGCGGTTGAGCTGACCCTGCTCATTTTGGGATATACTCGGTGGTCCAGCACACGCTGCGTATTTTTAATTAGGATACAAGAACCATGGCACGAGTAACCGTAGAAGATTGTCTAGACCACGTAGATAACCGTTTTGAGCTGGTGATGTTAGCGTCTAAGCGCGCCCGTCAGCTAGCGACAGGTGGTAAAGAGCCACTGGTCAACGAAGAGTCTGATAAGCCCACGGTAATCGCATTACGTGAAATTGCCGAAGGCATGGTGACCCGCGATTTACTTGCTCGCGAAACGGAAATCGAAGCCGAAGAAGAGTTAGCCGCGAGCTTCGAGACCCCCATTTACTGATTACGGTAGCCGCAGGCCTTGGTCACAACGACTCTACAAGCGCTTAGCGGCTCCTTCACCGATGTCACGGCCCGGTTGTTCAAGACCGGGTCGATTTTGTCCTCAAAAACCAGCGCCCTACAGAGTAAATCCCTATTGGGTTTGGAGCAGGTGCTGGGCACCTACCTGACGCCAGAGCAAGCCAACCAAGTTAAACGCGCTTACTTCTTCGCTGAGCAAGCACATTACGGACAAGTTCGCCGCAGCGGTGAGCCTTATGTAACACATCCATTAGCAGTGGCAGGCATTCTTGCCGACATGCATATGGATCACCAAAGTCTGATGGCTGCCTTGCTGCACGACACAATAGAAGACACCGGCGTTACCAAAGATGATATCAGCGCCCAATTTGGAGCAGAGGTCGCCGAGCTTGTTGATGGTGTGAGCAAGCTGACGCATATCGAATTCGACAGTGCAGAACTAAAACAAGCCGAAAACTTTCAAAAAATGGCGCTCGCCATGGCTCGTGATATTCGCGTCATTTTGGTCAAGCTCGCCGATCGACTGCACAACATGCGTACGCTAGGTGTACTCGATCGCGAAAAATCTGGGCGCATAGCCCGCGAAACACTTGAAATTTATGCTCCTATCGCTATGCGGCTAGGGATGAATGATATTCGCGTGGAGTTTGAGGATCTTGGGCTTAGAGCGCTATATCCAATGCGTGCGCGGCGAATTCTTGCGGCGGTAAAAGGTGCGCGAGGCAATCGTAAAGCACTCGTCGACGATATTCGCGGGCAAATAACGACACGCTTGGCACGGGAAGGTATCAGCGCCAAGGTACTGGGGCGAGAGAAGCACCTTTATAGCATTTATCGAAAAATGAAGACCAAGCGAAAATCCTTTAACGAGATCATGGACCTCTACGCTTTTCGCGTCGTTGTCGACTCTGTAGACGACTGTTATCGCGCACTTGGTTTAGTACACAGCTTGTACAAACCCATCCCAGGCGAGTTCAACGACTATATAGCCATCCCAAAATCCAATGGCTACCAGTCGCTACACAGTGCGCTAAAAGGCATGCATGGCGTGCCCATTGAAATCCAAATCCGCACGCGTGAAATGGAGGACATGGCCAATAACGGCATCGCAGCCCATTGGCTATATAAAGCTGAGGAGGGTAGTGCTAGCGCGTCTCATACCCGCGCGCGCGAATGGGTACAGAGTCTGCTCGAAATGCAACAACATGCCGGCGATTCTTTAGAATTCATCGAGAGCGTGAAGATCGACCTATTCCCCGATGAGGTCTACATTTTTACGCCCAAAGGCCAGATCATGGAGATGCCAAGGGGCGCAACCGCCATTGATTTTGCCTACGCGCTGCATACTGATGTCGGCAATAGATGCGTGGCCTGCCGGATTGATAACCGTTTGGCGCCGCTTTCTGAGCCATTACAAAACGGTAAGACAGTGGAGATTATTACCTCACCTTCGGGGAGGCCCAATCCATCTTGGTTTAGCTATGTTGTCACCGCACGGGCACGCACGCATATCCGAAATTTTTTAAAGGATCAGCGTGACGAAGACTCGATCGAGCTCGGCAAAAACATTCTCGACAAAGCACTCCTTGCCTTTGATACGCGACTGACAGATACCAGTAATGAGCAGATAAACGCAGCACTAACAAGGCTCAAGAAGAGCTCCATTGAGCAGCTTTTTATTGATGTTGCGGTTGGTGATTTACTGCCACACATCGCCGCGAGCGTATTGGTAGGTGCAAGTAAGGATGCACTGAGTAGCGCAACCACCGAAGCCGTTGCTATTCGAGGCACCGAGGGCTTTGTCGTTACCTACGCTAAATGCTGCTGCCCCCTGCCTGGCGATGCAATAGGCGGTTATCTCAGCCCAGAAAAAGGGCTGGTAATTCATAGAGACGGCTGCCGTAATCTGGCCGATATGCACGACCAACCCGAGCGACTGATGAATTTGCGCTGGGACGATGCGGTTGAAGGCGTATTTCCCGTTGGCTTGCGAGTCGAAGCGGAAAATCGTCGCGGCATGATTGCCGTTCTCGGCACCCGCCTCAATGCGATTGGTATGAACATAGAACGCATTTCTACTCAGAACCGCGACATGGCGTTCACTTATATTGATTTGGAGATCAAGGTATCGAGCCGTATTCATTTAGCGCGCATCATGAAGCGCCTGCGAACCGTTGAGGGTGTGCGTAAAGTCAGCCGCACTGCTCGGCGCTAAGCCGTCAACGCTTACACTTCTTTTTTTAAGGAATTTATATCGTGTCCAATCGTGCTGTTATTGCCACAGAAGATGCTCCCGCCGCTATCGGTCCTTACTCACAGGCCATCAAGGTGGGCAATACCGTTTGGATCTCCGGTCAAATCCCGCTAGATCCAAACACTATGAAGGTCGTCACCGGCGATACGGCCGCCCAAGCAGAGCAAGTTTTTAAAAATCTTGCTGCTGTCGCAAAAGCCGCGGGTGGATCGCTCAAGGATGCCGTTAAAATCAATATTTCACTCACAGATTTGGCTGAATTCACCAGCGTCAATGCAGTGATGGCGCGACATTTCGAGACGCCGTATCCAGCCCGTGCCTGCGTTCAGGTAGCGGCGCTACCGAAAGCCGTCGATATAGAAGTCGAAGCTATTCTAATCCTGTAGCCGACGATGACTTTAGTGCAGCCAAATCGGGTTGATATAAGCCCTGTAAAGCCAGTTCGCTAAGCACAGCGCAATAGCCATCGCGCCAAGTCGGATAGTTCAATTTAAATCCCGCGGCACGCAAAACCCCATTACTACAGCGCCGATTCGCGCGGACCCTGCGGCCGCTCGCCACAGATTTCAGTGTTTTACCCAGCGACTTAGCCAGTCCTCGCTCGACATCTATTAATAATGCAGGGCTATCATCCGACACAATCAGAAGCTGGGGTACATCGATTCTTGCGGCGTCGCGCAGCAACACGTCCGTTGCCACATCTGCCAAATCCTGCCGATGAATGCGGTTACTCCAGCGGCTTAAATCATCGCTACCCTGCTCAGACAGCACGCGCTGCAACAACATACCGGGAAGATCTCCATAGATACCTGATGCACGCAGCACGGTCGTTGCCCAGCGTTGTTGCGCTGCTTGCTCAGCGGCGATAATAGCGAGGGCCGCATCGTCACTAGTGGTCAACGGCGAACTTTCATCTACCCAACCGCCCGCAGACTCCGCATAGACCCGCGTTGATGAGATGAATATCAGCCGCTTTGTATATTCAGCAACACCACTGTCAGCGATATTATGTATCGCCTCGAGATAACCCCGTTGGTATCCCGCCACATCTCTACCAGCGGGCAATGGAGAAAACACGATGTAATCGGGGCGTAAGCGGCTCACTGCTGCAAAGCCATCCGCGCGGGTATAATCTCCGGCGAAGGGTGTTATACCTGTGGGCAGCCCCTGTGGATTGCGGCGCATACCGGCGACGTCCCAGCCATGCCCGGCTAAGGTACGGCCTACGCGGGTGCCGATATCTCCACATCCGATCATCAATACTTGCGGCGGGTTCACTTGTTAAACTCCTCATTCAAATCGGTAATGGGCCAAGATGACTAAACGGCCAGTATAAATTGAGGTTAGCATGGCACCACTATATCAATGGACACGAGTAGACATTTGAATAGCAATCTCGAACAACCGATCAGCACATTACGCGGTGTTGGTCCTAAGCTATCCGCCAAATTACTCGAACTGGGTATCGCGCGGATCGAAGACCTGCTGTTTCATTTTCCACTGCGCTACCAAGATCGCACTCAAATAACACCAATAAGTGCATTATCTGATGGTGTCGAAGCCGTTATCGAAGGACAAGTGCGGGCCGCTGGTGTGGTGCCGGGAAAGCGGCGATCACTCGTACTCAAGATCGCAGATAATAGCGGGTTATTGACCGTACGCTTCTTCCATTTTCGCCAGGCACAAGTGCAACAAATGCAAACCGGCAATACGATCACGCTATTTGGCACGCCTCGCCGTGGCGCGGCAGGCCCAGATATGGTGCATCCGGAATATCGTATGGGTGAGGCGGGCCCACTGCTCGATATTGCGCTAACGCCAATTTATCCTACTGTTGAGGGCATCGGACAATCGATATGGCGAAGATTGTCTGAGCAGGCGCTAGCCCATTTGCACCAAGAATCACCGAGCGACTTACTCGCAGGCTACGATGATGGCGACTTCGATTGGCTCGAGGCACTGACATTTTTACATCGGCCACCACCAGGGGCGTCGGTCAAACAAATTCGCGAAGGTGAGCACCCGGCGCAGTTACGGCTCGCTAAGGAAGAGTTAGTTGCCCACCACTTGTCGCTGCGTGATCTGCGTGCGCGCGAGCGGCGTTATCTCGCGCCCGCGATGACGGCCAACTCAGCGCTGACGACACAATTCTTATCGCTGCTACCCTTCTCACCTACCGGCGCCCAACAACGCGTTTATGAAGAGATCAGCACCGATCTTGCTCAGAGCAACCCAATGCTGCGCTTAGTTCAAGGAGATGTCGGATCAGGTAAAACACTGGTCGCCGCATTGGCTGCATTACAGGCGATTGACGCGGGCTTTCAAGTGGCTTTGATGGCGCCGACAGAGCTGCTGGCAGAGCAGCATTTACGCAATTTCAAAAACTGGTTTAGCGCGCTTGATATACAAATCGCTTGTCTGAGCGGTCGCATTAAGGGCAAAGCACGCACTTCGGTGCTGGCGGCAATTCGCGACAATGAAGCCGCAATGGTCATAGGTACCCACGCGCTGTTTCAGGAGTCGGTAGCATTTTCTAGTTTAGGGCTGGTAATAGTCGATGAGCAACATCGTTTTGGTGTGCATCAGCGTTTGACGCTAACGGAAAAAGGCGGCGCCGCCGGACACCCGCACCAACTGGTACTAACGGCGACCCCCATCCCGCGCACCTTATCGATGGTGGCTTACGCTGATCTCGACTGCTCGATTATCGATGAGCTACCACCAGGACGAAAGCCGGTCACTACTGCGCTGATCGACAATAATCGGCGTGATCAGGTAATCGAGCGCGTCACTGCCGCTTGCCAGACGGGCCGGCAAGCCTATTGGGTATGCACGATCATCGATGAAAGCGAAGTGCTTGAAGCCCAGGCCGCAGAGGCAACTTATGCCTATTTACGCGAACAACTTCCGCCATCTGTGCCCGTCGGCTTGATTCATGGGCGCTTAACGTCGGCCGAGAAGGAGGAGATTATGGATGCCTTTAAAGCGGGAAACATTGCGTTATTAGTGGCCACCACTGTGATTGAGGTCGGTGTTGACGTTGCCAACGCCAGCCTTATGATCATCGAAAACCCCGAACGTCTCGGGCTTGCGCAGCTGCATCAATTACGTGGCCGCGTCGGCCGAGGCGCGGCAGAAAGTCACTGTTTGCTACTCTATCAATCACCGCTGTCTCAAAATGGTCGCCGGCGCCTAAACGTGATGCGCGAAAGCAATGATGGCTTTTTCATTGCCGAGGAAGATTTGCGCTTGAGGGGCCCTGGAGAGCTACTGGGAACACGACAAACTGGCCTGATGAACTTTAGGGTCGCGCGTCTACCAGATCATGAATATCTGCTCGACAGCGTAGAACAGATCTCAGAGCGACTGGAGCGCTCTGCCCCTGACCGCATGCAGGCACTCATTGAGCGCTGGACCGGTGAGCGCCGCGCCTTTGCAAGGGTGTAGCGAACACTATGCAAACGCACAAACACGGATGGCGAGCACTATTTAAGGCTGCGCCATGTTATTTTATTGGTATCTTCGCTCAACAACACTAACTAAACACTGCTTCGCATAATTTCACAGGGCATCCTACTGCGATATATGACTCGGCAAATCGGCACATGGCAAAACTGTAAATGACTATCAGTACCGCTCCAACGACAAATGCTGGCGAAAAACTTAAAGCGTTCGCGCAGATCATGCGCTTTGACAAACCCATCGGAGCGCTTCTGCTGCTAGCGCCCACGCTTTGGGCTCTGGTCCTTGCCAATGGCGGGCGCCCACCATGGGATTTACTGGCTATTTTCATCGGCGGCGCAATCATCATGCGCTCAGCAGGCTGTACCGCCAACGATTTGGCTGACAGAAAGCTGGACGGTTATGTTGAGCGCACGCAGAGCCGGCCTTTAGTCACGGGTGCGCTGACGGTTCGAGAGGCGCTATTGCTACTGTGCGGACTGCTATTGGCGGCGCTGAGCCTCGTTCTGCTAACCAATCCGCTGACTGTGAAACTGTCATTCGTCGGTGTCGTGCTCGCCATCGCTTACCCGTTTATGAAGCGTATTACCTACCTGCCGCAAGTCGTACTCGGGGCCGCGTTTTCTTGGTGCATACCTATGGTATTTTCAGCGAGCACTAACAGCCTGCCAGTCGCGCTATGGTGGTTATTCGCCGCCAATTTATTGTGGACTGTCGTTTATGACACACAATACGCCATGGTAGATCGTGAGGATGATCTCGCAGTGGGTATTAAATCAACCGCGATTCTTTTTGGGCAACTTGATCGTCGTATCATCGGCTTACTGCAGTTAGCCTGCTTACTCTGCTTTGTCGCCTGCGGCCGCGCCTTTGGTCTTGGTCCGCCCTGGTACCTCGCCATTACCTTGGTCGGACTGATGTTCGCGTGGCATCAGTACCTGATACGCCACCGTGATCGAGACGCCTGTTTTCAGGCCTTTAATCAAAGTAAGTGGATCGGCGCAATTATTCTCGCTGGACTCGTGGGACACTTCGCCCTAACTGGCGTATAACCCTCATCATTCATAACTGGTTACCCTAAGTCATGCAGCTCGCTATTTTCACTTCGATTGCGGATATAGAAGCCGACGACTGGATGACCTGGTTTGGTAGCGACTATCCATTTTTACGTTATGACTTTCTACTCGGGCTAGAGCGTACGGGCTGCATAGGGGGCGAATCTGGCTGGCAGTCATGCCACTTCGTGCTCAGCGAAAATGGTCACACCATTGCGGTAGCCCCTGCCTTTTTAAAAACCCACTCTTATGGCGAGTATGTTTTTGATTGGAGTTGGGCGGATGCCTGGCAACGCAATGGCTTTGATTACTATCCCAAATTAATTACCGCCGCACCGTTTACCCCGGCGACGGGCCCGCGCCTATATCTAGATGTCGCCGATCCCCATGCGCTGGAAAAATTGCTTATCGGCATTAAAGAATGGAGCGTGGAGCAAGGTATATCAGGATGGCACGCGCTGTTTGCTGACGAACAACTATCATCTTCGTTAACGGAGCTGGGCCTCCATCAGCGCCAGACCGTACAGTTTCATTGGTTCAATCGAAATTTTAGTAGCTTTGATGATTTTCTTGCTACTTTCAGCAGTCGCAAACGCAAGAACCTTAAAAAAGAGCGTGCCAAGGTTGCCGCTCAAGGGCTCAGCTTAATCACTAAAAGCGGCGGTGATATAAGCGCCCAAGACTGGCAATTTTTCCACCGGTGCTACCAGCTCACTTACGCGAAACGCAGTGGTCATGGTGGCTATTTAAATCAGGCATTCTTCACTGAACTTTGCCCCCAGCTAGGCGGCGCGACTGTTATGGTCATCGCTTATGAGGCGGAGCAGCCGGTTGCTGCCGCACTGTACTTTCGCAGCGCCGACACTCTCTATGGTCGGTACTGGGGATGCCTTAAGGAGTATGAATATCTGCACTTCGAAGCCTGCTACTACCGCGGCATCGAATACGCCATTGATCAGGGCATCCAGCGCTTTGATCCCGGCGCTCAAGGTGAACACAAAATCCAGCGTGGCTTTGAGCCAATTCTGACTCGATCAAATCACTGGATCGCCGCACAGCAATTCGACACGGCCATCGCGAACTTTACTGAGCAAGAGCGACAGCAAACACGAGCTTACCAACAGGAGGCCGCAACTTTACTACCGTTCAAACAGGACGAAGCGTAATTAGGCCGGTGATCCATCGCGTAAAAACACCCATTCTCGTGCCGTCGATTGCTCAGCACTGAAGTAATAGCCCTCATGGTTAAACTGCTTCATGCCTTCGGGATGATTGAGTCCCTCGGTGACGATGTAGCGCGCCATCAGCCCGCGGGCTTTTTTGGCAAAAAAACTGATGATTTTATATTTCCCGTTTTTTAGGTCCTTAAAGACGGGTGTAATGATGTCCGCCTCGAGCTGCCTGGGTTTAACCGCCTTAAAGTATTCATTCGACGCAAGGTTAACCAGCGTTTGGCTACCGCTCTTTGCCAGCTGTTTATTTAACGCGTCAGTGATGTCATTACCCCAGTATTCATACAGATTTTTGCCCCCACGATTGGCAAATTTAAGGCCCATCTCTAATCGATACGGCTGCATTAAATCTAGCGGCCTCAATAAACCATAAAGCCCCGACAAAATACGCAGATGCTGCTGTGCAAAAGCCAGCTCACTGCTACTCATCGTGTCTGCCTGCAGCCCTGTATAAACATCTCCTTTGAACGCCAGTACCGCCTGTTTGGCGTTGTCTAACGTAAACTCAGGCGCCCAGTTCATAAACCGCGTGTGATTGAGTGTGGCAATATTTTCACTCACCCCCATGAGATCACGGATATCATCGGGACTTAACTGGCGGGCATCCGCGACTAAATCAGCTGCGCGATCAATAAATAGCGGCTGCGTAGTTTTCTTTGTGGTCGCGGGGCTGTCATAGTCCAATGTTTTGGCAGGCGATAATAAGGTCAGCACGTTAGTTTCTCTCTGCTATGGCGATGTAAGGATGATAACCTTGTATGCGCCCAGCAAAAACCGGAATTTAGTATGGGTTTACTCAGAAAATTTAGCGCGTTAATTGATGCACTGAACCGACGGCTCGGTCAGGCGACTGCATGGCTGGTAGTTGCGATGGCATTGCTTACCGTGTTTGTGGTTGTGTTGCGCTATGCTTTTGGCATGGGCGCCATTGCAGCGCAAGAAAGTGTCACCTACATGCATAGCGCGTTATTTATGCTCGGGGCATCCTATACCTTGCTCGCAGACGAACATGTACGTGTCGATATTTTTTACAGCCAATTTGGGCCTCGCCTAAAGGCTTGGGTCAATGTGCTTGGACACGTTGTATTTACATTGCCAATATTACTATTCATCGGTCTTTCCAGTCAGGATTATGTGGCTGAGTCCTGGCGGGTTCTAGAAGACTCGCCCGAGCCGGGCGGTATTCATGGGGTTTACCTGTTGAAAACACTAATACCCTTAATGGCTGGCTTGCTGGGCTTACAAGCTATTTCTACCATCATAAAAGGCTTAGCAGTTCTGTCATCTAACGAGGAGCACAGCCATGTTAGGGGCTGAATTAGCAGTCGCCATGTTTGGTGCTGTCTGCGTCTTGCTCATGTTTGGCTTCCCAGTTGCACTGACTTTGGCGGGCACCGCGCTCGCTTTCGCAGCGGGTGGCATTTTATTGGGCGTCTTCGATGCGAGTTATCTTGGCGCATTAACCGGTCGTATTTTCGGTACCATGAGTAACGAAACACTGATCGCCGTACCGCTCTTTATTTTGATGGGGGTTATTCTTGAGCGCTCTAGAATCGCCGAAGACTTACTCACCAATATGGCGCGCCTATTTGGACGCCAACCTGGCGGATTAGGTATTTCGGTGGTTTTAGTTGGCGCACTGCTTGCGGCCAGCACCGGCATTGTTGGTGCCACGGTCGTCACTATGGGGCTGTTATCCCTGCCCAGCATGCTGCGTGCGGGCTATAAACCCAGCCTGGCAACGGGCACTATTTGCGCCACAGGTACCTTAGGGCAAATTATTCCGCCCTCCATCGCTCTCGTGCTGCTCGGCGATGTTATGTCGAGCGCCTATCAGCAAGCGCAATTAAATATGCAGGTAGTGAATACCGCCACGGTATCGGTGGGTGACTTATTCGTGGGCGCGCTAGTACCCGGCGTTATACTTGTCCTGCTTTATTGTCTGTATATAGTTGCAACTGCGCTTATAAAGCCCGAACACGCACCGCCTGCCGTGGTCGAGCCCATTAAACTGTCCCAATTGGCATCGGGCTTGCTGCCGCCTCTACTGCTAATAACCTTGGTTCTGGGCTCTATTTTAGCGGGGGCGGCAACGCCAACCGAGGCTGCAGGCGTCGGTGCAGTGGGCGCTATGTTGCTCGCACGGTTGCGCGGCGAGCTCAATCTCAGCCAACTCTTTGATGCCGCGCAAGCCACGCTAAAAACGACTAGCATGGTGTTTCTAATTCTAATTGGCGCCGCTGTGTTTTCACTGGTTTTTCGCGGTTTTGGTGGCGACAAATTAATTGAGACGTTTTTCCTCGGCATGTCCGGCGGTAAGCACTCAGCCTTATTCCTCGTTATGTTGGTGATTTTCCTTCTGGGCTTCATCTTAGACTTTATTGAAATTACTTTTGTTGTGGTACCAATTGTCGGCCCTATTTTGCTGGCCATGGGGTTTGATCCCATTTGGCTCGGCATTATGATCGCAGTGAATTTACAGACATCGTTCCTGACGCCGCCTTTTGGCTTTGCATTGTTTTATTTAAGGGGCGTTGCCGGTAGTGAAGTCGCGACTCGAGATATTTATGTCGGTGTTATTCCCTACGTAGGTATTCAGCTTTTTATGCTCGGACTATTGTGGGCCGTACCCGACCTCGTCACTTGGCTGCCAGCACAAATAGGCCGATAATTTACCAGTACTGACAGTCACACCTTGCAATAAGGGCTGACGAACCCTATAGATAAACAATTGCCGATAGCCAATCAGCCCGCTTGCCCAAGAGATTTATGACCATGAATGATATCGATGCCAATCCTCTCCCCCAAGGCGATCTCGCCCTACAAACCATAGCCATGCCCCGAGACACCAATGCCAACGGTGATATTTTTGGTGGCTGGCTGCTTTCGCAAATGGATCTAGCAGGGAGTATCACTGCCGGTGAGGTGGCCGGTGGGCGCATTGCTACCGTTGCTGTCGAAGGCATGGTTTTCTTAACACCGGTCCATGTAGGGGCTGTAGTGAGTTGTTACTGTGATGTGATAGATATCGGTCGCAGCTCGGTGCGTATTATGGTCGAAGTGTGGATCAGGTCACGACACGATGGCGAGCCTATCAAGGTCACCGAAGGGACATTTATTTATGTGGCCATTGACACCAATCGCCGCACACGTCCAATCACCAACTAACAACTAACCGACGCGGCTAGTCTGACTGTAGATCAATTGGTGGCAACACCTTATGGCGAGCATTCAAATAAGCGCGCTCCGAAATCTCATGATAAACACGAACATTTTCGGCAAAACTGCTGTAAGACACATTGATCTTCGCCGCCATAGGATCGCTTGCTACTAGGCGCGCCAGCGCCTGCGTCGCATTTTTATATAGCAGTGCCATGACGTCGTCGGGCAACTCCCGCAATTTGACGCCATCCTTCAACAAACTTTGCAGCGACGTATTATTCTCTGCAGTGAATTCGTCCAACATGCCTTGGTTCGCAGCACGTGCGGCATAAGTGACTATCGCCTGCAGATCCTCAGGAAGTGCAGCAAAGGCATCGGCATTGACCGTGAATTCAAGCATAGCCCCGGGCTCATGCCATCCAGGGTAATAGTAATATTCTGCCACCTGATACAGGCCGAGCGTGCGGTCATTGTAGGGGCCTACCCATTCAACTGCATCGATCACCCCAGTCTGCATTGCCGTGTAAATTTCACCACCCGCGATACGAACGGCGGTACCACCGGCGGCGTTAAACACCTCTCCTGCCAACCCCGGAATTCGCATTTTCAAGCCACTGAGATCCGCGCCGCTGTTAATTTCTCGGTTAAACCAACCGGCCATCTGTACACCGGTGCTACCACCGGCAAAGGGAATCACGTTGTAAGGCGCATACAGCTCACGCCACAGCTCGAGACCACCACCATTGTGTAGCCAGCCATTCATTTCTTGCGCCGTCATACCAAAAGGCACGGCCGTAAAAAAAATAGCCGCTGGAACTTTCCCTTTCCAATAATAAGAGGCGCCGTGACCAACCTGCGCAACACCTTGTGATACCGCGTCAAACACCTCAAAGGCGGGAACCAGCTCGCCCGCCCCATAAACGTCAACCTTTAGCCGGCCGCCGCTCATTTCGTTCACCCACCGCGCAAAGTTTTCTGGCGCACTTCCCAACCCGGGAAGATTTTTCGGCCATGTGGTTACTAATTTCCACTCAAACACATCACTAGACAAACTTTGCGCTTGCGTGGCGGGCGTCGACTGACGTGCGGCTTCTGTTGACCATAAACCAATAACGAGAACAAGCAGCGCAACTAGCACCACAACGACTACCGGTAATATACGACGCTCTGACATAGGCTCACCTAGATCTTATTTATGGACTAATTTAACGCGTTGGGGCGACGAGTCACAAATTCTATCCATGCGCTACAACGCCTGTAAGTTCGCATACTGTAATACCAACCACTTGCTACCTTCGGCAAAACTAACCTCCACCCGCGCATTGCTGCCACGACCTTCAAAATTAGTCACCACACCCTCACCAAACACTTGATGTAAAACACGCTGACCCAAGCCAATCCCAGCCTCGTCATGTGCGGCACTTGGCGCCGTGCTCAATGACGACATAGGACGACTAATCGTGTTGTTCAGGCGCACCTCGTGCATGAGCTGCGCCGGTATCTCGCGCACGAAACGTGACGGCGTATTATAATTTTCACTGCCATGTAAACGGCGACTCTCCGCATAAGTAAGCACCAACTGCGTCATAGCACGCGTGATACCCACATAGGCCAAGCGACGCTCTTCTTCAAGCCGACCGGGCTCATCCAAAGACATCCGATGCGGAAACAAGTTTTCTTCCATGCCCGCCAAGAACACCAACGGAAATTCTAAGCCCTTCGCCGAGTGTAGTGTCATCAGCTGAACGCTGTCCTCATGGGCATCTGCCTGAGCGTCTCCCGCATCGAGCGCGGCCTTATCAAGAAACTGTTGTAGCGGTGCCAAGTCTTCATCTTCAGGCACAAAACTTTTCGCTGCTGAGACTAATTCTTCTAGGTTTTCAACGCGCGCCTGACCCCGCTCGCCTTTCTCGGCACGGTGAAATGCCACCAAACCCGACTGGGCGATGACATGTTCGACAAGCTCCTCGAGGGGCAAATCGATAGTGCCTGAATCGAGCTCATCAATCAGCGACTGAAATCCAGCGAGGGCAGTCTGTGCCCGCGCGGGGAATAGCTTTTCTTCACGGGAAATATTGATCGCCTGCCACATAGGCACTTGGTGCTCACGAGCGATCGCCCGCAAGTTGTCGATGGTTTTACTACCAATACCCCGTGATGGCGTATTGATGACCCGCTCAAACGCAGGATCATCGCTGCGATTGAGCAACAATCGGGTATACGCTAGCGCATTGCGAATTTCCAATCGCTCATAGAATCGCTGACCACCATAAATTCTATAGGGTATGTCGGCGCGAATAAGTGCCTCTTCGAGCACCCGTGACTGAGCGTTTGAGCGGTAGAGGATGGCAATTGAAGCACGCAAATTGCCATCGTCAATCCAGCTCTGGGCGCGCTCAACAATAAAGCGAGCCTCGTCTTGCTCATTAAAACCGGCATACAGTGCGATGGGCTCACCCTGCTCGCCAGCAGTCCATAAATCCTTACCCAAGCGCCCAAAGTTGTGTGCAATCAAACCATTGGCCGCACTCAGAATAGTTTGGGTAGAACGATAATTCTGCTCAAGACGAATAGTCTGCGCACCAATAAAATCTTCAGAGAAACGCTGGATATTTTCGATTTTCGCGCCGCGCCAGCCATAGATCGACTGGTCATCATCACCTACTGCCACCACCGGAATATCACTGCCGGCCAAGTTGCGCAGCCACGCATATTGCACCGTATTGGTATCTTGGAATTCGTCCACCAAAATGGTTCGGAAGCGTTTTCGATAGTGTTCAAGTGTCGCTGGGGATTTCAACCATAGCTCATTTGCGCGTAGCAGCAATTCCGCAAAGTCTACCAATCCACCGCGCTCACAAGCACCTTCATAGGTGGTATAGATGCGCAGCATCGTCTGTGCGTATAAATCACCAAACGGTACTTCTATGTGCCCGGCTCGGAGACCCTCATCTTTTTGGGCATTGATGTACCATTGCGCCTGCTTAGGTGGCCAGCGGGAATCATCAAGATCAAGTTCACGACAGACTCGCTTTACTAGGCGCAACTGATCGTCGCTATCAAGGATTTGGAAGTTCTGCGGCAGGCCCGCTTCATGCCAGTGGGCCTTGAGTAACCGATGCGCTAGTCCATGAAAAGTGCCTATCCACATACTGTGGCTAGGCATGTGCAGCATCTCTTCGATGCGACCGCGCATCTCGCGCGCCGCTTTATTGGTAAAGGTAACCGCCAGTATGGCGTGCGGAGAAAACTGTTCTGCCCGAATCAACCAAGCAATGCGGTGCACCAATACGCGGGTTTTTCCCGAGCCGGCGCCGGCAAGTACCAAGAGGTTGCCAGAATCTGCCGCCACGGCTTGCCGTTGGGCATCGTTTAATGCATTGATAATGTCAGATACGTCCATCTGCATAGTTTACTCGAAAAGCGAGCAGAACTTGTCGATTAGGTACATTTGGATGTAAATCTAAGCCGCGTATAATTCAGTGTCTGATACGCTTAGCTAAAAGCAGCTCCAGGAGTGGGTGATGGATAACAAAGATGATGAAAAACGTCGCGTCATGACGCCGCCAGAGGAATGGACTGGGGGCGTTATCAAGCGGGCAACAACGGAAACGTCTGCGGTGGATCATGCGCTGGAGAATATAACGGATGACACCGAATGGCTGGAGGGTGGCTTCAGTAGTGGATCTGCCGACGACGAGGCTCTCAGTCCCGCGCCGCCACTCGCCGACGAGGCGCTAACCGGCACAACATTCGCCGAAAATGCCAATACGGAAAGTACGCCTGAAGATGTCACCAATGAAGACGACAGCTGGCTTGATTTAGAGAGCGGCTTAGAAGCCGCTACCGAAGTAGTGGCGCCTACGGCAGTAGATGATGACTGGCAGGCCGATCCTATGCCTGCCCCGCAATCCGAAAATCCACCGGCTGATGCACAAGCACCAATCGGCGCAACGTCGGAACCCCACGATGATGATCCTGACTGGGTGGATGCGAACTCAATAATTAATATCGAGCAGCCTTCAACGCAGCAAATCGCTGACACAGAAACAAGCGCGAAGCTCGGGTCGCCCCTAACCGGTCACGTCGCCGCGCCGGCGCGGAAGTTTCCACTTTGGCCTGCACTGTTATTGGGCGCCGCACTGGTACTGCTGGGCGTTGGGGGCTGGGGTGCCATCACGGAACGATCTACCTTAAAAGCCCGCATTCTTGAGTTAGAAAAAATGAACAACCGCACTACGGCAAGCGGTAACTTAGATGCTAAAGCCGAGAACGCACTTGCGCAGGAAAACGAGGCACTGCGGGGACAATTAGCCACGCTGGGTGAGCAATATGCAACGCTAAGCGAAGAGCTAAATAGCAAGCAAGATACGCAAGCTGAAAATAGTAGCGCGGCAGCAAAGCAGGTCGAGACTGACGCGGCGCCAGCTGAAGATATTGATCCTATCAGCGAACCGGCAGTTGATATAGGCAATAAGTCAGCGGCCGCTTCAAGTTCCATTGCTGAAAATACCGTGGTCGCAGCTAGCATGCCTGTCGCTAGTGGTGGGCCCTGGTTCGTCAATATCGGTAGTTATGTGGATCGTGACGTTGCTGCGGAGTCGGTGAAACAGTTCGAGCCTATGGACGGGCTATTAGTAATAGAAGCCGCCAATGTGAATGGTCGCACCTACTATCGTATTCGCGCTACGGGCTTTGCGACGCAGGCTGAGGCGCAATCGGCTGCCAAGCAGTTTGAAACAACCTTCAACATGCAACCGCTTTGGGTGGGCAAGGCAAACGATAATGGCACACCCATTAGTGCGACAACGTCAGTAAGCGCTTCAGCAAGTATTGCAACGACTAACCTTGATCCCACAACAAACCCGGATTCAGGTGGTTGGTTTATTTATGTCGATACTTTTAAATCAGGTGACGCTGCGGATAAGCGCGCACAACTCATAAAAGATACCGGTTTAGAAGCCAAAGTGGCCGTCGAACTTCGACAGGAAGCGCTGCTTTATCGGGTTCAAGTGGTCGGCATAAGTACAGCGGCGCAAGGAGAGGAAATGCTCGCTAAGCTAAATACCCTAGAGGTTATGCCCAACCTTGAGCTACGTCGCTTTTAAGTAGAAAATATTGCACTCTAGTGTTTTTTGTTTTAACAACCATACGACCTAAGGAACTCTTATGACATTTCTTCGCACTTCTACCTTCATCGCCCTACTTGCGGGCGCAACTTTAGCTAATGCCGCGTGTGATGCACCAGAAATGCCGAGCGCTCCAGACGGCAGCACGGCCACTATGGATGAAATGATTGCTGGCCAGCAGGCAGTTAAAGCATTTCAAGCAGACTCCCTAGAATATCGTGGCTGCCTCGATGAAGTAATGCTAAGTTTGGAGCACGACCTGGAACGCTATCAAACACAAACCGAAGCTTATAACGCCTCAGTAAGCGCAGAAGAAAGCGTTGCCGGCGCATTTAATAGCGCTATTGCCGCCTATAAGGCAGCTAACCCAAAGTAAACCCAATGCCGCAGTTATTTCGGTAACTGCGGCAACACTTCAAGTGTATCTCGGTATCGACGGGGACCTAGATGGCAGCCGCCAACAGCGACGGCAGGCTAGGATTTGCGTTACTTTTGTGTAAATTTCGCAATACGGACTTGGCGACCACGCCCTAGCTCAGACGCCCGATCACGTCACATCAGTCCAGAACTAAACAACAAATAAAGTATGTTGAGCGTAGTTAAAATGGCGCCAGCAATGCGCAGACCACCACCCTTTAATTCTGGGTTGTCCTTCAATTTATAGTAAGAAACAATGGCGCATATGTAACCAACCGGGATGAAAAGTATTGGCAAGATCAAAAGACCGCCCATGCCTGCTGCGAAGGTAGCCACGGCAAAAGGGTCGGTTTGAGCCGGCTTAACCCCGTCTGATGCTTCAACATTTTGAGGCTCAGAAGCGACGGACTCTTCGTCTCGATAACCACAATGGGGGCAACTAGCCGCCTGATCACTAATTTCTTTGCCACACTCTATGCATTCAATCAAAGCCATTGTTCAACTCCTACGTAAAAATAAGCCAAGGCACCATCAAAATTTGCAAATCAAATTAACTAAGGCAGTTTCTTAAGGTTTTATAAGGATGTCAAATATCTCGTTTTTTCGACGGGGATAAAGGGAGCCAAGCCTCACTTACTTCGCGTCAAAAGCGCTATTATATCTATCGCGCACTGACCGACCTAGCAACCTACGAATCGCCAAAAAACCAACACTGCCCCTCTGCTCGCGCAAATGCTAACGTACGCTACCGTGATGCGTATAGGCGATCAATAATGAGCCCAAGATCAAAGCGCCTAAAACTTGCTTTTGCAGTGATTATCCTCAGTGTGCTGAATGCCTGCAGCAACGAAACTCCACGCCACTTCGATACGTTGATTCGGGGTGGAACCATTTATGATGGTTCTGGCAATGCGCCGTATATCAGCGACCTCGGTATATTGCATGACCGCATTACGGCCATTGGCCAGCTAGACAGCGCGACCGCCGAAAACGTGATCGACGCCGAAGGCAAGGCGGTCAGCCCAGGCTTCATTAATATGATTGGCTGGGGCGTTACCAGTCTGATCAACGATGGACGGGGTCTCAGCGATATTACTCAGGGCATTACCCTTGAGGTATTTGGCGAAGGCCATTCAATGGGGCCTTTGAGTCCCGCCATGCAGGCCGAATTCCCCAAGTACTGGGATGGCATTGAGCCTCAATGGAGCACACTCGGAGAATACTTAGAGTTTCTGGAAGCGAAAGGCGTATCACCAAATGTGGCTTCTTTCATTGGCGCCACCACCCCCCGGATATACGTACTTGGACAGGGCGACGTTGACCCGACTTCGGAGCAACTGCAGCGCATGCAAGACTTGGTGCGCGACGCCATGCGCGAAGGTGCTATGGGCGTGGCATCCTCATTGATCTACACGCCGGCCAGTTTTGCCGAAACCGATGAGCTTATCGCGCTGGCCCAAGCCGCCGCCGAATATGGCGGCATTTACGCCTCTCACCTTCGCAATGAAGGCAAACAAATCTTCAGCGCCCTGGACGAACTTATCACGATTGCCAGAGAAGCAAATATACCTGCCGAGATATACCATATTAAAATTGCACATCCGCCATCATGGGGAGATTTCGATAAAGTACTTGCACACATTGAGCGCGCACGTAGTGAAGGACTGAAAATAACCGCTGATATGTATCCCTACCCAGCAGGGTCAACGGGATTAGATGCCACCATGCCAGCTTGGGTAAAAGCAGGTGGAATCGACGCGTGGATTGCACGGCTAAAGGATCCGAAAATACGTAAGATACTTGCCCAGCAAATGCGCGAAGACTCGAACGAATGGGATAACCGACTCGCGAGCGGTGGTGCTGAGACCGTTATGTTGGTTGAATTTCGCAACCCAGACCTCAAGTACTTAGCCGGAAAAACCCTTGCAGAGGTCGCTGACATGCGCGGTCAAAGCGCAGAAGAAACAGCCATGGACTTAGTAATTGAGGATGGGACTCGCGTAGGTGCAATGTACTTTAATCAGTCTGAAGCGGTGGTCCGTAAAGCAATACAACAGCCCTGGGTAAGTTTTTGTACCGACGCTGTTGCTATTGCCGCCGAGGGCGAACCGCTGCTGAATCACGTACACCCTAGAAGCTATGGCACGTTCCCTAGGGTCCTAGGTCACTATGTGCGGGAGTTACAGCTACTCTCTTTAGAGCAAGCGGTTCATCGTGCCAGCGGATTACCCGCAACGAATTTATCCCTACGAGATCGTGGCTTTTTGCGCGAGGGCCATTTTGCAGATGTTCTCGTTTTTGATCCTAATACAATCATTGATCAGGCTACTTTTAAGGCGCCCCATCAGTACTCCACGGGCATCGAACACGTCTTGATAAATGGCACCGCTGTTATGCGTGACGGCGAGCATACGGGAGCAACACCCGGACGCGTGGTTCGAGGGCCCGGCTGGACCGGATGGCAGTGAACTGCGCAATAGCCGTCGCTAAGCGACAAGTCGGTTACAATTGAGTCTTTACGCCACCGCATTCTAACTATGAAATACGATACACCGCTGATATGCCCCTCACCGCAGTTATGGGTCGACGCTGTCCTCGCAGACTTTGACAGCTTTCTGCTCGACCATGCCGCCGCCGAAAAAAAGGCTTCTGGTATGGCCCTGTCTATGGTTTCCCACTATCCCGACAGAGCCCGATTGGTACTGGCGATGTCGGAACTTGCCGTAGAAGAGATGGTGCACTTTCGTGAGGTAATCAAAATCATTCAAACCCGCGGCCTAATACTCGGTGCCGATACAAAAGATCCCTACGTCAACGGTATGCGAAGCTTAATGCGTCAAGGTTCAGATCTTTACCTCTTGGATCGCCTATTAACGGCGGGCGTTATCGAGGCGCGTGGTGCTGAGCGCTTTGGTTTAATCGCCAATGCGCTGCCGGAAGGTGAATTAAAAACCTTTTATCGATCACTTACACGATCTGAAAATCGACACTTTGAGCTCTTTTTAGATCTAGCATCTGAATATTTTCCCGCCGAGACCATCAACACGCGATGGCAGGAGATTCTAGTCTTCGAGAGTCGCGTTGTCGTTGACCTACCCATACGCGCCGCACTCCATTGAAATCGGGGGCCAGCGTGGTCATCGACAAGTACCTATCGCGCTATGCCCTACTGCCTGTACAGCCAAAACTGGATGGACACTGGCAACACGTGATGGTGGTGCCCTGTTTTCGTGAATCACCCGACTTTCTAAAGCAAATACCTGAGCCTCCGGCAAATCAAGCGCTGTTGGTCATTTGCGTTCTCAATCGGCCTGCTGCCCATACTGATCCCGGCGTGAATAGTACGTTGCGCAGCTTCATAACTGAGCGTGCCCGCAGCACGCCACTGGCGGGCTTGGCGCTTTGTCCTTTAGCGCCTCACACCGATTTGCTCATGGTTGATCTCGAACACCTAGAGGGTCCGACGCCAAAAAAGGAAGGCGTGGGTAGAGCCAGACGTATCGGCTGCGACCTCGCACTCTGGCTCATACAGCAAGGCAAAATTAGCGCGGCTTGGATCCACTCCTGTGATGCGGATGCGCGGTGGCCCTCAAAATATTTCAGCGAGTCATGGCCCGCTGACGCAACAGGAGTTTCGCTACCGTTTCAGCACGTAATGAATGCCGACAGCGACCTTGGCAGAGCGACCCTAGTTTACGAGCTATGGATGCATCATTATGTTTTGGGTCTTGAATGGGCCCGCTCGCCCTACGCCTTCCATACACTGGGCAGCTGCTGTGGCTTTAGCGCTCATGGCTATGCGGCAGTGCGCGGCGTTCCACTTCGTGCGGGCGCAGAAGACTTTTATCTACTCAATAAACTGGCCAAAGTGGGGCGCATTCATAGGCCATCAGGACCTCCAGTATTCATCCAAGCGCGAGCGTCAGACAGAGTACCTTTTGGCACGGGACCTGCGGTGACACGCTTGATGGCAACGACTAGACCAGAGACAGTCCCATTTTTTTATCATCTGGACTGCTTTTCTGCGCTTAAACGTGTACTTGAACTGTTTCCAATATGGCTCGAGAGTCAAAATCTGGACATAAGCCATGATCTGTCAATATCTCTGCCAAGTGACTTGGCGGCCAGCGCCACCAGCATACTGCTGAAACTGGGTCTATCAAGGGCAATCAGTCACGCTAAGCACAACGGTAATGACAGCCGACAGCGTCTGCGTCAGCTTCATACTTGGTTCGACGGATTTAGAACCCTTAAATTTCTCAACGGCGTCCGCGACCTCGCCTGTAATCATCAGACTTTTGAACAAATACAAGATAGCGCGCCAATGCCTGCCACTTCTGGGGATTTAATCGCCAGACGAAATACCATTATTGCAGCCTGGGGCTGGCAGCCTGAAACGGGAAAGACCCCCCGCTTTTTGTACGTTTAGGGTGCCATTGTGGCGCAAGATTCCACGAACCCCATCTTTTGGGGCGGGCTCATGGGAACATTTAGAGCGGCGCCGATATTAGAACCGATCTTCGTTGGCTTGCTCCGAAAGACAACGTCGCAGTGGCATCTAATTAGCTCGGCGCCAGCTACCTTGTTCTGATTGATGCTTTCTGGCAGCATGATTCTAGTCGGTGCCAACGTGTGTAACTTGCGCTAAAACCGATAAAAATACGGGGCCGTGATTGGCAACTATCTGAAGCCCACGTCTTGGTGGCAGTGGTGATACTTTCCCCCCGCGACAATTATAGACGTTCATACGGGCGAGCTATAATCATGGGCGAAAGGAGATGGTCATGGCCAATAATCAGCCGCCAGTAGCTAGCGTACAACGTACGATGACCAGTCCAAAAATCTTAGTCATCAGTTTTGTTGCCTGGACACTGACCAATATGGATCAGGCGTTCTTTGGGTACGCAATACCTGGAATTCTCGAGGAATTTGATCTGCCGCTGGAGGCGGTGGGCATCATTCTCACCATCTCATTTGTTATTTCGTCAATTTTGCTGGTGTTTGCTGGACACGCCGCTGACCGGTTTGGGCGTGGCGCCACGCTGAGCGTCTACCTGGCCGTTTCAGCTTTGCTAGTCGGCCTGCAGGGTTTTGCCGGTGGCATTGTTCTGCTCACACTGTTCCGTGCATTCGGCTTCGGCATAAGCACGGGGATCTCGCCTATCACTAATGCCTATGTGGCAGAAAACGTCACTCCGCGGATCCGCGGGCTAGCAATGGGCGTTTTGCAGTGCGGCTATCCTCTGGGCTGGTTTATTGCATCGATGTTTGCGGTACCGCTCTTAGCCACTCATGGCTGGCGGGCCATGTGCTTTGCGGCGTTCCTGGTGATTCCGGTGGCGGGCCTGTTTTACTGGTTACTGCGAGACGCGCCAGATATCAAACCCCAGGAAAAATCTGTCGATAAACCCGGCAATTTTCGTGTTTTATTTTCTGCCGCCCATCGCGGCAAATCAATTGCCAGCATCCTGACTTACTTTGCTTTCGGTGGTGCCTATGCGGGCTCGGCATTCTTCTTCCCAACATTCTTTACCGAGTCACGCGGCTACACACCGTCTGAAGCGGCCGACCTAGTTGGTATATCAAATGGCATAGGCATTCTCGGTTACCTGCTTGCAGCGGCAGTTGGGGAATTCCTAATGACCCGACGCAATGTGTTTATGTTATGGGCGTTAGGCGGTTGTATCGCTTTTACCGGCCTAATGTGGCTACCGCAAAGCAGGCTTGAAGACACCATCTGGTACGCGGCGACTGCCGCCCTGTTCTACGGCTCGCTTGCGGTATTACCTGTATTAATTGCAGAGATATTTCCGCAGGAAGTCCGCGCTAGTGCGCTATCTGCCTGTGCGTCGGCACCCCTTAGCCTTGGATTCGCAGTTTTTCCGCTGGTTGTTCCGTTTCTTGTCGGGAGCCTCGGCTGGCAAACGGGCCTTAGCATTGTGATCTGCCCACTGCTGTTCATTGCAATAATTGCGGCTATGTTTCTACCCAACCGACCGTCGGGCATGGGACTAGAAGCCTGATTACAGTGCACACAACGCACTCACTAAAGGAATGCTAGAAATGACTGATTCGATTCCCGTGGCTGTAGTAGATGTGACCTCCATACTGGTTGCCCAGTTAATTTCAATAGTAGGTGCTAGCCAAGTCAGTACCGACCTGACGCTGCGCGAACTGTATTCCCACGACGTTTTTTACCGTCCCGATTGCACGACCAAAATAGTCATTTCACCGCGCTCAAGCAAAGAGCTGGCTGCCGTTGTAGCAGCGACGACTATTGCAGGGTTCGATATCCAT